>DASTKD010000416.1:0-16131 GCA_035716135.1 Ktedonobacteraceae bacterium | reverse complement strand
CTCTCATCTGGAAGGTGTGGGAAATTACCTCGCTGCCTGTGCAGCGATTACGTTGGTCCATTACACACCACCTCCTTTCGTTGGGATTATTTTACCTTGCATTTGCCCGTATGTCAAGCTTTTGATGAAAATTCGTTCAGCGTGGCTGAGCTTTTTAGGCCGTGAAGCCGCCTCACAAGCCATACAACACGATTCCCAAAATTCGCCAGCATGTGAAGATTTCGTGAACAGGCAAGCAGACGGATTGCACATGCTATAGAGAAAATAACCATAACTCTTGCCAGGAAATTATGCGAAAGCACCTGCAACTTACCTTGCAAAACCTTGTCGCCCCATGCTATACTTTATATAGTAGCAAGTGGATGTGAAGCAAGGTGGCTGAGTAAAACGCTACCATTCATATTGTGTGAGACTCCCACTTCTTTGTAACCTGTGCCGGTCAGGGCAGGGCATTTTGTTATTACAGCGCATTCGGCTGAACCATACGCAGTTGGCGGACAAATCACGTTGTGTCGTAGTGTTGTTTTTGTTATCCAGAGGAGGTAATTGCATGCAGCAGTACATGGATCTGCTCATTGATGCCCTCCTGGACGAGGGCTTTACGGTAGAAGAGGCGAGCAAGTTGATCGAACTGCGCGCGGACTATGAAGAGCGAAAAGCGACCGAGGAGACCAATTACCATCGTTTCGCGCGATGGCTGGTCGAACACGGGCGCTTGAGCGATTGGTAACGGTTGGTGGGGTGGAGAGGCCAGTTATGTGTATGGTAGGGGCGACCCTTGCGGTCGCCCTGGCACGTTACACTACATGTATGGTAGGGGCGACCCTTGCGGTCGCCCTGGCACACTGGAGACTTGCGACTCTTTTTTATGATGTTGTACAATTGGGGCGGCGTGGCTGATAGCCGCGCCGTCTCCTATTTTTTTGAACTCTTTAACGACTAAGGAGGGCCTCCATGAAAGCGGTTGTTATGGCCGGTGGGGAAGGCTCGAGGCTGCGACCCTTAACCATCCGACGACCCAAACCGATGGTGCCGATTGCCGGCAAGCCAGTTATGGAACATATTCTGAATTTGCTGAAGCGGCATGGTATTACCGATGTGGTTGTTACCGTGCAATACCTCGCCAGCAACATTGAAGACTATTTTGGCAACGGCTCACAGTTTGGTATGCATATTACCTATTCACGCGAAGACGTGCCACTCGGCACGGCTGGCAGCGTCAAAAACGCGGAAGAGCAGTTGACCGAGCCATTTCTGGTTATCAGCGGCGATGCCCTGACCGATTACAACCTGACCGATATTATCAAATATCACCAGGAGAAGAAGTCGCTGGCAACCATCACCCTGGCGCATGTGGCAAACCCACTGGAATTTGGGGTTATCATTACCAACGAAGACGGGCATATCGCGCAATTCCTCGAAAAGCCAAGCTGGGGCGAGGTTTTCAGCGATACCATCAACACGGGTATTTATGTGATCGACCCCCAGATTTTTTCGTATTTTGAGAAAGATAAGCCCTACGACTTTAGCCAGGAACTCTTCCCCTACATGTTGCGTAAGGGCGACCCCATCTACGGCTACGTCTCCAACGGGTACTGGTGCGATGTGGGCAACCTTAGCGAGTACATGCGCGCCAACGCGGACGCGCTACAGGGGCGCGTCGATGTTGAGATACCGGCCAAGAATATCGGCGGCAATATCTGGTGCGAAGAGGGAGTGCAGATCGACCCCGATGCGCAGCTCTACGGCCCTATCTACCTGGCGCAGGACTGCAAGGTCAAGTCGGGCAGCATCATTCATGGCCCCAGCACCATCGGCCAGTACAGTGTAATCGATGAGCGCGCGCAGGTTGATCGCAGCATCGTCTGGAACAATTCGTTTATTGGCGAGCGCGCCGAATTGCGCGGGGCCATTGTCGGCTCGTCCACCAGTATCAAGAGCAAAGCCGTCATGTTTGAAGGCTCGGTGATTGGCGATAACTCTACTATTCAGGAAGGGGCCATCATTCAACCGAACATCAAAATCTGGCCCGACAAGGAGATTGAGGCCGGTGCGGTCATCAACTCAAGCATTATCTGGGGGTCGCAGGGCAAGCGCGGCCTGTTCAGTCGCTTCGGCGTGAGTGGGCTGGTGAATGTGGACCTGACGCCGGAGTTTGCTGCCAAACTGGGCGCGGCCTATGGCGCAATTCTGCCCAAAAACTCCGTTGTCTGTATCAACCGCGATTCATCGCACCGCACGTCGCGCATGATTAAACGCGCGGTGGTCGCGGGCCTCCCTTCGGCTGGCGTCAATGTAGAGGATATTAACCAGGTTCCTGTGCCGGTGGCTCGTTACTTTGTGCGCAACACGGATGCCATCGGCGGCGTGCATGTGCGTCTCTCTCCGCATGATCCGCGCGTGGTAGACATCAAATTCTTCGACCAGTATGGCACCGATATTAATAAAACCACCGAGCGCAAGATCGAAAACCTCTTCTTCCGCGAGGACTTCCGCCGCGTCTATCTCGATGATCTCGGCCTGATCGAAGTCCTGTCGAATGATGATGTGCTTGGTCGTTACCGCGATGGGCTGATGAAGGTACTCGATGTGCCGCTAATCCAACGGCGCAAATTCCGTATCGTGATGGACTATGCCAATGGCAGCAGCACGCAACTGTTGCCCGGTATCTTTAACCGCCTGGGATGCGAGGTCATCGTCGTCAACACCAACTTCGACGAGTCGCGCTCAGCGCGGCCTGTCGAAGAAATCGATAAGGACATTCAGCGACTCGCTACCATCACTTCGACGTTGAACGATGATCTGGGCATCCGTATCGATCCCGGCGGCGAGCGTATCTCCGTCGTTGACGACCGGGGCCGCGTGCTGGATGGCATGAAGATGCTGGCAGTGATGACCAGTCTACTCTTGCGCAAAAACCGCAATAGCATTGTGGCCGCGCCGGTCTCCGCTCCCAGCGCCTTGCAGCACATCGCCAAACGCTACGATGGCACCATCATGCATACGCGCGTGCTGGCTCACGCTCTGATGACGGCAGCCAGCCGCGAGGGCGTCGTGCTGGTGGGCGATGGCGCGGGCGGCTTTGTCTTCCCCGTTATGCATCCCGCCTTTGATGGGATGCTGGCTGTCGTCAAGCTGCTCGAACTGCTGGCAACCTTCGAAATGCGCCTCTCCGAAGTGGTTGACGACTTGCCGGCATACTACATGAGCCGCACCACCGTCAATTGCCCCTGGGAGAGCAAGGGCAAGGTCATGCGTATCCTGAGCGAGCAGTACCGCGAGCGCCGCGCCAAACCCATCGACGGCATCAAGATCGATCTTGGCAAAGAGTGGGTGCTGGTGCTGCCCGACGCCGACCGCCCGCTTTTCCACGTCATCGCCGAGTCCGTCTCCAACGAGCAGGCCCAGGCCCTCGCCGAGAAATACGCCCGCGTGGTAAGCGGATTGCAACAGTGAAAAAGCCTGAGAAGAGTCACAGTCGCGCGATTGTGACTCTTCTCAGGCTTTTTAATCGTGATAAGAATTGTCTAACAGGTACTACCAGTCCTTGAAACGTTGAAATTATCGAAGCTGTTAGCTACAATTATCGATATTACCAGGTTATTTGAAACAAAACTCGCTGTCAGGTAACAATGGCATTCGAGTTCATCCGGGGGCATTTCTTGCGCAGGTATTTGAACTTCATACATTTTTCACTCACGAAACGACGTTTACTTATTGTTTCTTTTCTGTTTGTGGCGGCTCTGGCCGGATTCTTTCCTCCGGTGGCGCGCTTTCCGCGAAGCAGTACAGGCGGGGCAAGCGCGGCGGAAAGGAATGTGCCAATCTACGGGGATGCGGTTTCGCTCCCATCAATGGCAGACTTTTCGACGTTTGTGGATGAAGCATGGCCTCTCTATCATGCCATGATGGCGACCGGTGTGTATCAATTGACTGCTGGCCTGCGTCCCGGTCGTGGCGAAGCGATTCCCAACGCTGCTGACGTGTCTGCTTTACCCGTGAAGGATGTTGCGTTTTACAATGGGCGCGGCGAACTCCTCTCTGGTTGGCTTGCCCTGAGTTCGCCTGGCGCGCCTGTCATCATCCTCAATCATGGGACGCCGGGCAATCGCGTCTCGATGCTTTCGCGCGCGGCCTTTCTCTATAATTATGGTTTTAACGTACTCCTTTTTGATTTCCAGAGTTATGGGAAAAGCCAGGGAGTGATGTCAACGCTGGGCATGGTGGAATCGGAGGATATTTTGGCGGCCATCTCCTATGTGCATAGCCTGCCGGCGACCAGGCTCAGCAAAATCGGAGTATTGGGCCTCTCTATGGGTGCAACGGCGGCTGTGCTGGCGGCTTCACGTTCAACAGACATTCTGGCGCTGGTGGCCGAAAGCTGTCCGGTTGACGCGACCCTTGTTACAACCGATGTTCCCCATGAGGCTGCAAGGCAGGCCGATAAACAGTTAGTCGAGGAAGTCTACGGGGTTGACATCACGCAGGCCCGGCCTCTCGATGCGGTACATAAATTAGCAGGGCATACGGCCATCTTTTTTGTGAATGGCGATGCCGACACGATCACTCCTCTGGCGGGTATGTACGCATTATTCAACAATGCGGGCGATCCCAAACAATACTGGGTAGTCCCAGGCGCGCAGCACGCCCAATCCTTCGACGTTGATCCTCAGGAGTACATGCAGCGCGTCGATGCTTTTTTTGATAAGTACCTGGGATAGGATTCACCTTCTGGCGTTCCACAACGTTGTACGCGCATCCTTGCTCGACGTATGCCCCGCCTCGACCATCGTGCGGCGCAGGAAGTAGCCGCCCGCCAGCACGAGCAGCGACATCACAATGCCGCGCGCGTTGTTCTTTTTGTTCTTGCGCCGCCCGCTCAACAGGGAGAACGATTGCACCAGCCAGGGCAGGAACAGGCCACTGCCGAAAACGACGCTCCAGAATGCGCGTCCATGTTCGGCGGGCGCGCTTCCCACCAGTGGGCGAGCGGCCCGTCCGGTTCCACGTAAAAACGTCAGCAGGCCGGTCATTTCAAGCAGGATGGCGGTCCATTCCAGGCGTTCCAGTTTATGCAACGTGTGGGCAGGCGCGCCGGCGATGCGCAGCGCGAGCGAGATAAGGGCCGACGAGGTTGATACGGCTGAGGAGATGAATACCCCGCCGAGTACCTTGCTGCGCGACCACAGTGGCACGCTGGTTGCTGTGAGCAGCACGCCGGTATAGCCGCCGAGAAACACGCCCAGCACCGCCCCTGGCAGCGCGATCAAACGCTGCGGCAGCCCGGCCAGCAGGCGCGCGCCCCACCAGCGTCCCAGAATGCCATCGCGCGCGCCCTGAATCACCGCCGTCAGTCCGCTAAAGAGCGAGAAGCTGACCAATCCCCACGTTCCCATCGACATCGGCGACTGGACCTTGAACATACGCAGCATGTGCAAAAAACGCTCCGGCCTGCCCAGGTCTTTGATGAGCAGTGGCGGACATGGCAGGAGCGCCAGCAGCGAGAGATAGTAACCGGCGCGCGCCACCGCCCGGTCTTCCTTTGAGCCAAAGAGCGAGGCGATGCTGGCAATTACATAGCAGCCACCCGCCAGTCCGCCAAAAAAGAAGTACCAGGTGATCTCCCAGCGCCATGTAGGCTGCTTGATCGCCGGATAATCGTAATAGCTCGGTTCCTCCGCAAGCTCTCGTTCTGGTTCGGGCCGGTAGCCCGTTGTGAGCGCAGCCAATCCCTCGATGACGTTCTCAGGCGACGAAACGCTCTCCCGAATGGCAAGTGGTAGTCTATTTTGCTCCATAACGCGCTCCCTTAGTCTTCTCTAAAGAAAATAATGCCGAATAACCCCAGGATCATAGCTGCCAGAATCGTCCAGAGCGAGGCCGGTGCCACGTTATTCGAGGGACGCGCGGGATTGGCCGGCAGGTTGTAGACTTCTGGCTCATCCAGCAGCAGGAAGCTGGAATTGAGGCCCCCTTCGAGTATCGCGTCATCCACGCCGTACAGTCGCGCCTCTTTGACGCCGCGCGCCTGGAGAAAGCCTAGCCGCTCGCGGGCATGTTCCTTTAGTTTTGCCACTTCGCCAAATTGAATCGAATCGGTCGGGCAGGCTTTGGCGCAGGCAGGCTCGATGCCATCTTTCATACGATCATAGCACAGTGTGCATTTGTGCGCCGTGAAATCGCCCCCGTCGTCACGCGCAATCACTCCGAACGGGCAGGCCACCACGCAGTAGCCGCAGCCATTGCAAATATCCTGCTGCACGTAGACCGTATTGAACTCCGTGTGGATAATCGCTCCAGTTGGACACGCTTCCTGGCAGGGCGCGTGGACGCAATGCTTGCACACGTCACTGTGCATCAGCCAGCGATCCGTATTAAAGAACGGCAGCGCTGTGCCAGGCGGGGTGAACGGGATCAGCCCCTCGCCTCTGGCATGGGCGATGCGCGCGTCGATAGGAGAAGGCTGCCCGTTCGAGCCGTTCTCGCGCCGCCCGATATGCTCGATGAATTGCACATGCCGCCACGTCGTCGGGCTCAACGCTCCTGTATTATCGTAGCTGGAACCCGTCCAGTGCATTTCATCTGCAGGAAGCTGGTTCCACTGCTTGCAGGCCACTTCACACGCCTTGCAGCCAATACACAGGCTGGTATCCGTGAAAAACCCCATGGCGGTCTGCTGTGGCAACGGCGGCGTCTTATTGCCCACCAGCGCTCCGATCATGGATTGCAAAGACCCTTGTTCAATTGCCATCGCGTTCTCCTTCTTCACGGCAGCCTGCCGGGCCGGATGTTGCAGGTAAAGGCTTTGGCCTCTTCGATGCTCACGTTCGGTTCCAGCACCATGTGCGCGAGGTCATTGGTGATGCTGCCCTTGCTTTTGCCCTGGAAGCCCCAGTGGAACGGCAGGCCGATTTGATGCACGACGCGCCCGCCGACTCGTAGAGGCCGCATACGGCGCGTCACCATCGCGCGCGCCTCGATCTCGCCGCGCGGCGTGTTGATAATCAGCCACTCGCCGTGCCGGATGTGGCGTTCCCCGGCCAGTTCGGGACTTATCTCGGCGAACAGTGACGGTTGCAGCGAGTTGAGCCAGGGCAACCAGCGCGTCATCTGCCCGCTGACGTGATGCTCGGTCAGGCGATAGGTGGTAATCACTATGGGATACTGCTCATCACCCACAGCCGCCAGGACGTTATCGGGCCGTTTGCGGAAGTATTTGGCTGCCGGATTGCTCTGCTGGCGATAGAGGGCGTTATGCATGGGCGACTCCGCCGGCTCATAGTGCGTGGGCAATGGGCCATCTTTCAGCCCCTTAGGCGCAAATAGCCAGCCTTTGCCGTCCGGCTTCATGATGAATGGATCGGTGCCGGAATGGGCATCCATGCCCACCGCTCCCGGTTTTGGCCGGAAGCTGGGTGGCCTGTTCAACATGAAATCGGGTACATCGTAGCCTGTCCATTTCTTTTCGGTTTCATCCCACCACACGTACTTCTTGCGCTCCGACCAGGGCTTGCCCTCCGGGTCTGCCGAGGCGCGATTGTACAGAATGCGCCGGTTGGCGGGCCAGGAGTAGCCCCATCCCAGGAAGGTGCGCCCTTCGGGATTGCGCGAAGCCGCCAGGTTTTTACCGGGGGCCGGGTAGACGCCGCTATAAATCCATGACCCGCAGGCTGTGCTGCCATCATCCTTGAGTACCGCGTAACCCGGCACATGCGGCGCATCGCGCAGGGTATAGGTTTTCTTTTCGCCTTCCTTCGCGTCGGGTGGATGCACATAGTAGCCGTTGATCTCTTTTAGCACGAGCAACGCATCCGGCTCGTCGACGATGCGTGAGCCTTCTTCCGGCTTCTCGCTCGCGTAGTCCCAGGTCAGGCTGAGCAATCCCTGGTCGCGCCATTGCTTGCTGCCCGCGTAGAGTTCTTGCAGGCGTTTGCCCAGGTGATAAACAAACCAGAGGTCGGAACGCGCATCGCCGGGCGGGTCAACCGCCTTATCGCGCCATTGCAGCATACGCTGCGTATTGGTGAACGTTCCCTCTTTCTCGGTCGTAGCGGCGGCGGGCATGAGAAAGATTTCAGTCTTGATCTTGCTCGAATCGACCGGGCTGCTATCTGGCCCGTAACCGGGCTGCTTATACCAGAACGCCGCCGATTCGACCTCGTACAGGTCGCGTACTACCATCCAGTCGAGTTGCTCCAACGCTTTGCGCTGCATCCGCGAGTTGGAGCTGCCCGCCGCCGGGTTCTGCCCGATAAGCAGATAGCCTTTGACCTTGCCGTCCAGCATCTGGTAACTGGTTACCAGGTGCGAATGATCGCCAGTGATTTTGGGGATCAGGCGATAGCTGCAATTGCCGTCTTCTTCGTTGGCGGCATCACCATACCAGGCGTGCAGGAAGCTGCGCATATAAGCGGGCGTGTTTGACCACCAGCCCAGCTTCTGGCCCGACGAATTGATGTAATCTTGCAGCGTCTGTTGTGAGAGGATATTGGTTTTGGCGTCCCTTGTCTGGCTCCATGTCGTTGCGCCGGGGGATTGTTCGGCGTGCGGCACCGCCGTGAGGAGCGCGCTGGGCTGCGGCAAATAACCGGACAGCAGATCGTACAGCGTCGGTATATCGGTTGACCCCTGGATCGAGGCGTGGCCGCGCAGTGCCATAATGCCGCCGCCGGTGCGTCCAATATTGCCCAGCAGCAGTTGGATGATGGCAGCTGAACGGATAATCTGTACGCCTTTGGATTGTTGCGTCCAGCCAACGGCGTAACAAATGGCGCTGGTGCGCTCGCGCCCTGAATTCTCGATCAGGGTTTGCGCGACCTGTAACCATTGTTCGCGCGGCACTCCGCACACCTCTTCCACCATCTCCGGCGTGTAGCGCGCGAAATGGCGGCGCATGATCTGGAAGACGCAGCGCGGATTTTGCAGCGTCGGGTCGCTCAACGGCCTGCCGTCTTTATCGCGTTCGTAATCCCAGGTACTCTGGTCGGTATAGGTTTCCGCATCGGCTTCATAGCCGGAGAACAGCCCATCCAGCTCTTCGGTGTCTTTGAAATCTTCGCGCACCAGCGTGGCCGCGTTGGTGTAATTGACCACGTAATCGTGGAAATAGCCGTTATTCTCCAGAATGTGGCGAATAATCGCGCCCAGGAAAACGATATCGCCGCCCGCGCGCGTCGGTACGTACAGGTTTGCCAGCGCCGATGTGCGCGAATAATGCGGATCGACGTGCATGACTTTGGCTCCCTGCTCCTTCGCCTTCACCACGCTGGCGAACGCGATGGGGTGCGCCTCTGCCATATTGCTGCCCATGATTAAAATAGCGTCGCTATTGACAAGGTCCTGCGGAAAAGTGGTGGCTCCGCCACGCCCCAGCGAAGTACCCAGACCGGGTACGGTGGAGCTGTGTCATATACGGGCCTGGTTCTCGATTGAGACGATACCCAGTCCGCCGCCGAGGAGCTTCTTCATCAGATAGTTCTCCTCGTTATCCAGCGTGGCCCCACCCAGGCAGGCTATGCCCAGCGTGTGATTGACCTCGCGCCCATCGGGTAGCCGTTCCACAAAGGTTTCGTCGCGTGTCTTCTTGATGCGCTGCGCGATCTGCTCCATCGCCCAGTCCAGCGATTTGACCTCCCAGTGATCGCTGTAGGGTGCGCGGTACAGTATCTGTTTCAAACGACTGGAGTTGATGGTGTACTGGAACGTGGCTGAGCCTTTGGGACAGAGCGTACCATGGTTGATAGGGCTGTTGGGGTCGCCCTCAATATCAATCACCTCGCCATCTTTGACATATACGTTTTGACTGCACCCTACCGCGCAATAAGGACAAACGCTATGCACGACCTTCGCGTCGCGGATGCGGGGGGCTTTTTCGCGGCTCTCGCTGCTGAATGGCTGCACTTTCGAGCCGAATTCCAGCGCCTGCGAGACAAGCGATTGCGCCGGTTGGGGGAGCATTGGTAGTATTCTACGTTCTTGCATAGGACAGGTTCCTTTTGCTAGACGATGTAACCAGGCCAGATTTGCATTATCCTAATTGTAACACGCTTGAGCGGGAAAAAAGAGAACAATCAGGACGTTCTCTTTTTTCCTTTCTCAAATCCGGCGAGTGGAAGACTATATCCACCACTTCCAGCCGAGCGAAATGTTTACCGCGACCGCCCAGGTCAGGTACATCAACCAGATGCCGGTGAGCAGTTGCCAGACCGCTACAAGACGGCCTCCCATAGGAAGAATACCAAAACGGAACGGGAACTCCGAAAGGTAGATCAAGGACAGACCGATAAAGACGATGGCGACAGGTACATCACTCGCCGCGATGAAGATGACGACTCCGAGTGCGGAGAGTAAGAAGAAAGCAATCGCCATCCATCCATCAGGCAGCCCGCTGGAGCCAATGAAGCGGCGGTGTCCCATCGCAAACCAGTGGATACCATACGCTGTGAACGCCAGCGCTGCCATGTAAAGGGGCGCGCCCCCCTTGCCAAAGACGTTGAACCACGTCAGGCCGATGATCAGAATAATGCCGGTGATGAACTGCATGGCACCCGGCATCCACACTGCCCACATGCCCATCGTCCTGCTCACTTCAGTTGTCTCCTTCGGGAAGCCGAACAATGCCTGGCCGCCCCATATGAAGTAGCCAGTGCCGAGTCCGAAGAAGCCGATTGCGAGGGGAAGGTAGACGGAAGGCGCGAAAGCAAAGGTTGTCACGATGAAAGCCTCCTTTGTCGATATCCTGTTGATAAGCGGAGAGTATGACCGCTCATCCAACCAGGGAATTTCATCTACCGCGTGGATGAAATTCCGTCCAATAGCCAGAAAAGCGTAAAGGCAGAGTTTGTATCGTAATACGATACTTATAATGAGTATACAACGAAATAATTGTAAATGCAATATCTATGAAGGCCGATTTCTCCGCTCTAGAGGCTAATCGAGTTGGATTCGTGACGCTGCTTGTCTCTGCCCTGGCTGCTTGCAGTGACAGGCTCCTCAACACAGGCTCTCCATCCTTTAGGATGATTTGTAGCCCTCTCCCGACATTTTGCGGCGGGAAGGCGACCGCAAGGGTCGCCTCTACTAAGAACGGGCTGGGGAAGCCGCTTCGCCGTCTTAGTAGAGGCGACCGTTGCGGTCGCCTTCCCGCTCCCTGACACCTCTTTTCACCCCGAAGGACATAGATCCGCGACAGATCGGTAATTTGCAGAGTATAATGGATGCCTGTTATACTTATTGTTGAGAAGCCTCTTTTTTACACGTTGTATGTCGTACGCTGTTTATGAAGTGCGTGATAAAGGACATGGAGAGAGGACACATGGGTGCAACACGACGAATAGTGCTGATTGGCGCTCGGCTCTTTTTCGGTCTCCTTACCCTGGCGGCAATTATCACTCAGCTCGCTATTCATGTTCAACTGGGTTTCAATCTGGTGAACTTTTTCAGCTACTTTACCAATTTATCAAACATTTTGGCCGCTATCGTTTTCATTATTGGCGCGCTCTACCTGATACAGCAACACGAACCCACTCCTACTTTTAACATCATTCGGGGAACTTCGGTGGTCTGTATGGCCGTCGTTGGCATCGTTTTCAGTGTCTTATTGAGGAACGAGGACCTGGGTTCACTCCTGCCCTGGGTGAACATCCTCCTCCATTATGTGATGCCGGTTGTCGTGGTACTTGACTGGCTCTACCAGCCCCCGAATACAAAGCTCGTCGTCAATCAGGTTGTGTTCTGGCTCATCTTCCCGCTGGCCTACTTAATCTATTCAATGATCCGTGGCTCGGCTGTGGGTTTCTATGCTTATCCGTTCCTCAATCCCGCCAAAGTAGGTGGATATAACATCGTCGCGCTCTACTGTCTGGGCATCCTGGTGGTCTTCTTAATCCTCAGCTGGCTACTTCTGGTATTGGGGAACAACTTAAAACGGAATATCACGTAAGTTCACCCCGAGAAGAATTTCCTGAGCAACTAAACAATACTTGATTACAGATTTTCTATGGGTTATACTACCAACGTACCCATCAACTTGAAACATAACAGCACAATTTGTAACGTTTTGAATACGACCTTTACCTGGGGGGTAAGCGGTCTATTCATTGTATTTGTAGGGGTTGCCTTTCCGGTTGCCCGCCTTGCCACAGTACTTAGAAGGGCCTGCTATATTTCATGCATATGCCTCAACACGATAACAAGGAGCCACTGGACCCCAATTCGACGCGCTCTACGCAGAAAGCATCGAAAAAGCGGAACCTGTGGATACGTGTAGGTATCCCTGTGCTTATTTCGTTGCTGGGAGCTTCGCTGCTGGGGGTCATCGTCTTTCGTATCGTTAGCGCTAATATGAGCCACGCCAACACGCTGGAAAAACCCATTAGCGCGGTGCTTAATCTCGCGGACCGTCATGCATTGACATCCGTGACGATCAATGGCGACGATGTGTACGCGGTTGATAAGCAGGGCCAGCATTACCACGCGCTCAAAGAAGATAACCAGTCGCTGACCGATACTTTGCGGCATGATGGCGTAACGGTTTCGGTGAATAACGGCTCCCAGGACCAGTGGACGCAATTGCTGGTGGATTTGCTCTTCCTGGCGTTGGTTGTAGGGGTAGTGGTGTTTTTATTCCGGCGCAGCAGTATGAGTGGACAGGCGAGTGTATTTTCCCGTTCTAAAGCGCGGCGTTTTGGTGAATCGCACCCATCGGTGCTTTTCCAGGACGTAGCGGGCGTGGAAGAGGCCAAAATGGAGTTGCAGGAGATCGTTGAGTTCCTCAAGACTCCGGCGCGTTTTATTGCGATGGGGGCGCGTATTCCTAAAGGCGTGCTGCTGGTAGGCGCGCCCGGCACCGGCAAAACGCTTATTTCGCGCGCGGTAGCAGGCGAGGCCAATGTCGCCTTCTACCATATCAGCGGCTCCGAATTTGTGGAGATGTTCGTGGGTGTTGGCGCGGCGCGCGTGCGCGACCTCTTTAAGGAGGCGAAGGAACACGCGCCCTGCATCGTCTTTATCGACGAGATCGACGCCGTTGGTCGCCAGCGCAATAACTCAGGCACGGGCGGCAACGACGAGCGCGAACAGACCTTGAACCAGTTGCTGGTGGAGATGGATGGCTTCGATAAGCATACCAACGTGGTCATCATCGCTGCCACGAACCGCCCCGATGTACTCGATCCGGCTCTGCTGCGTCCGGGCCGTTTTGACCGCCAGGTGATGCTCGATCATCCCGATATTCGCGGTCGCCTGGCTATTCTCGAAGTACACGCGAAAGGTAAGCCGCTGGCCGACGATGTCAGTCTGACCGAGCTTGCACGCCAGACGGTGGGCTTTTCGGGCGCGGACCTTTCCAATCTCTTGAATGAAGCGGCGCTGCTGGCGGCGCGGCGCGAACAGTCAGTCATTTGCCAGCCGCAACTCGAAGAGGCCATCCTGCGTGTGATGGCCGGGCCGGAGCGCAAGAGCCGCGTGATTACTGAGGCCGAAAAAGCCATCATCGCCTATCACGAAGTCGGACATGCCATCGTCATGCGCTCGATACCGGGGGCCGATCCGGTGCGCAAAGTGACCGCTATCGCGCGTGGTATGGCGCTGGGTATCACTGTGCAGTCACCCGACGAAGATCGCTACCTGCTGCGCAAATCCGAACTGCTGGCGAAGCTGGCCGGCGCGATGGGCGGGCGCGCCGCCGAAGAGATCATCTTTGGCGACATTACGACCGGGGCCGCGCAGGATATTGAATACGTGAGTTCCATAGCGCGGCGTATGGTCTGCGAATTTGGCATGAGTCCGCTCGGCCTGCTCTCCTTAAAGGGAGATGGGGATGGTAAGGGCGTCATCAGCGCTGAGACCGCCTCGCGCATCGACCGCGAAATTTCGGCGCTGGTCGACTCGGCGTATGCTACCGCGCTCGCCATCTTGCGCGAGAAGCACGACAAGCTCGTCGAAATCGCGGAACACCTGATCGAAGTGGAAACTATTGATGGCGCGGAGCTTGACGCCATGTTGTTCGCAGCATGACACGCACATTTATCGCGCTCGAAATGCACGCGACGATGCAGCGCGTTTTGAGTCGTACCATCGAGCGCTTCGCGCAGGCGCTGCCCAACTTGCGTTGGGTTGATGTGGCGGGCATTCACCTCACCCTGGCCTTCCTGGGTGAACTGGACGACGACCGGCTAGCGTTGGCAATGGAGGCAACGCGGGCCGCCGCCCATGACTTCCCCTCCTTTGAGTACCGCCTGACCGCGCCGGGCGTTTTTGGCTCACTACAGCAGCCGCGCGTCGTCTGGATGGGCGTCGAGGATGCGCCGCTCGCCCAACTGCACGGCTCGCCCCTGCAACGCCTGCATCACACCCTCAACCGCGAACTGCAATGGCGCGGCTTCGAGACCGAAAAACGCCCCTTCTCGCCGCATCTCACCCTGGCCCGCGTCAAACAACCGCTCACGCCCGCCGAACAACAATCCCTCCAACGTCTGCTCCACAGCAGCACAGACGCCACCACCCGCACCTTCTACCGCGTCACCCACCTCAACGTCATGAAAAGCGAGCTATCACGCGCGGGAGCGAAGTATAGCGTGTTGCGGGCATACGAGTTGCAAGAAATTTGACGACCGGATACGGTAATGGGTGATGGTACGGAATGTGCGCCCCGCTTCTGATGAATTTTGCCAATCGAAAAGGGGAATCCTACCCGTCGTCCTGTAGGGACAAGGGGTGGGGTCGGGCGGATGAGGGGGCCTTGTGCTTGTCCTCCTCGCCACAGGATTCCGCCGGGGTCTCATGATGTTCCAACGGGATCACATCCCAACGAGGACAAGCACAAGGCCCCCTCATCCACTCCACCCCACCCCTTGTCCCTACAGGACGAGGAATACGTCCATTGCCGATTTTGATCGGTCATGTTCATCAGGACGGGGCCGGGCATTTCTCCTCCTTCCCCCCATTCGGTCGGCAAAAATCATCCAGACTAAACCAGCCGCTATGAACCGCGCTTCGTCAATCAATCGTGATGAAGGTGAGTTATGTACCAGCATACGAAAGGATTGACGAAAGCATGGCGAACCTATCAGATAAAGACCGTGAAAAGATGCCTGCGGGCGAATTTGCTTTTCCAAAGGAACGCAAGGCGACCGCAAAGGTCGCCCTGTCTTTTCCCGTATGTGCTGTTTCTCACTCTTTCAGTTGAAGAGGATTTGCAAACAGACCCTGCTTAGCGCATATGAGATTCGTACATGCGCGACTGCTCCACCGGCGAAGCGTAGAACTGCTCTGGCCGGGGCATAGTATATCCTTTGCCCGGAGTAAGCATAGCGCGCGCTATCTCTCCTGATGTCAGCGCCAGGCCGTTGAGCGTAGCGCGTGTCACATACCACAGGGCAAGTCCGACGGGAATTCCAACCCACGATCTCACGAACATTCCCATATCGAACTGTGCGTGAACCTCGATAAAACCGGGGATGATCTCACCTGTGGAATGGATACCGTATTTGAGCAAGATCACATTTACCAGCAGATTTATCAGGTAAGCCAGGGGCAGTGCGGTAACTGCTATGGACACGATAGGCAATACCAGGGCCAGGGTGAACGAGATGATGCCCAGCGGCAGCTTCAGTACCATATAGATCACGCTCGTCCAGGTCGAAGGATCGCGCAGCACGCTTGTGAAGCGCCGCAAAAAGCTTTGCCTGGCAGCCTCTTGACCATAATCCTCGTAGGGGAAAGAGACATGCAGCAGGCTGGCGGCTAGTCTGCGTTCAATAGTTGCCATGCCTCGCACCATCAGTAGCGTTACGAACAGGATAGGCAGGCCAACCCAGATGACCAGTGTTCCCGCGCCAAGCGCCAGCCCGGTCACAATCAAGATGAAGTAGCACAGACCCAGCGGGAACGAAAGCAAAAGGTAAGCAATACTTCCAGCAGTAGTATATTTTTTCGTTGTTTGAAGTGGCATTTCCATCATTTTTTCTTTCTTAGCTCTAAGTATAGAGATCACTCTTTAGTATGACTGCTCAGCGCCTGCGACGCTTCGCAAAAGTTTGGGATGAGATGTGCTGGTGTGCAGCCTGCGGCTGCACACCAGCACATCTTGGAGAGAACCATTGCAGCTTGCTGCACTGCTAGAAGTATGCC
>DASTKD010000415.1:0-8620 GCA_035716135.1 Ktedonobacteraceae bacterium | reverse complement strand
TGAGGCCAGCGCGGAGGCGCGAGCGACCATCTCGCTCATCGTCAGCAGCCCCACATCGGGCTGCCCAAGCACGCTGGCCGCCGTGCCAAAGCCGGTCATATAGACGGCAGGAAATCCGGCCTGCGCGATCAGGCGCGCGCTCAATGCATCATACGCGCCAGGGGCGACAAGCAGATCAGGGCCAGCCAGCAACTGGCGCAAACGAGTCGTGCTACGCATGACAACAATCCTCTAAAATAATGGCGCTTGTTTGATCTTAGTGTATGCTATCACGTGAACAGGGCGAGGGCAAGCCCTTCACTGTCATCCTGAGCGCAGCGAAGGATCTACGCTTATCCAACGAGAGATCCTTCGTTGCGCTCAGGATGACAGGCGAAAGGAAAGGCATTGGTTGGCTTTTTGCATCGCGCTTTGGCTGTTGCGCGCGCTAAGTGTATTTTGTACACTAGGCTTGAAACAAGGTTTGTTTCGCCGATTCACACAAGGATATTTCTGTCATGCAAGCGACCTCGACTCTCTCCCATAAAACGTTGGCGTATGTTCGTCGGCTCATCGTCTTGATCTGGGGCCTGTTCCTCTGTTCGGTGGGCATCCTCTTTACGTATCGTTCGGATATGGGGCTGGGGCCGTGGGATGTCTTGCATAAAGGGGTAAGTTTGCATACCCCACTCTCCTTCGGGCAGGCCAGTATCGTGGTTGGCGGGTTGATTATCCTGGTCGGGTTATGCTTGCGCGTGCGCCCAGGGGTGGGTACGGTTCTCAATATGCTGCTGATCGGGTTCTTTGTCGATATACATTTGCGCCTGAACTGGCTGCCTGACCTGGGAGCCACGCCATTGATTGTGCGACTGGTAGCCGACGTGATGGGCGTGTTTTTGATGGGTCTGGGGACGGCCTTCTATATATCGCCGCGCCTGGGAGCCGGTCCGCGTGATGGGTTGATGCTGCGTTTGAACGTGCTGACGGGGCTGCGCATAGCCATTGTGCGCGGAGCCATCGAGTTCAGCGCGCTGGTGATTGGTTTCTTTCTGGGGGGAACGGTGGGCATCGGCACGCTCATTTTTGCCTTTGGTGTGGGTCCGGCGGTTGAGCTTGGCTTCTGGATCATCAAACGTTTTATACCCGCGCTGGTCCCATTACGCGCAGACGTTCTTGCGCAACATGCACATACATCGGAGTCTGCCCCCGCACTTCGCCGTCCAGCGTCGCGTCGCGTGGGTCAGCGTTCGTCGCAATAGTTACGCCTCTGGCTTGCAGGTGGTAGAAACCAGGAAGAGTGAGCAGGTTGGCGGGATGATACCCCGCAGTTGGCGCAGGTTCGCTCGCATTCATGGCGTTGGCAGTATCAACATGGAGATGGTTGCCGAAGAGATGCGCCAGGTTCGCGTTTATTTGTGAGAACTCGATCTCCTCGATTACTACAACATCAAGCAGGCGGTCATTGATGCTGACGCCTGGCAAAGCGAGATTCCACTGACCGCCAAAGATGGGCGCGTTGATAACTGTCACCTGTAATGCGCGGCAACGCAGCGTATTTGGGTCAATGCTACGGTTGCTGAGATAGGGCGTCATCCTGTTGCCACGCGGCATTACCAGCCCGTCGAATTGCAATGTGACTTCGAGCGCGTCATGATATTTCAGCGTCTCGATGGCGGCTACGGGGTACGTCAGGCGTCCATAGCGTTTGCGTGTGGCGACGTTGGTAGCTATGCGCGCGAACTGTACATTCAGGCCGGTAGTGACGGTATGGGCAAAATAGCCATGTTTTTCCGAGCCAACGCGCTCAGGCACAGGACGCTGCTGGTCTTTGCTGGCGAGATGGGGAGCCTGTTCCGCGGGTCGCGCTATACCAATATCGGCTTCTTTCACGGTGCCGTTGGCGATAACCAGGGCTGCCCTGCGAATATCCTGGGGGATGTTCAGCGAACGGGCGATATCGTTGGCGGTTCCCAGTGGCAAGATGCCCAGGATCAGGCCGCTTTCAGCGATATGGGTAATCACGCCGCCGATCAATCCATCGCCGCCAGCCGCGACAACCAGTTCGATGCCCGCTTCCCTCCATTGCGCTCCCTGCGCGGGCAGGTGATCCAGGTCGGCAATAGAAATCGTACCGGCGACTTCAACCCCGCTTTCGCGCAGGTGTGCCAGGGCCGTAAGAAATTGCCCCGATTTGCCAGAATACGGGCTGTGTATTACCAGAGCTTTGTGAGGTATCTGCACGTTTCTCCCCATGTAGTATGTATCTGTTTCAGACAGTATAGCTCACTTCAGCACAGGGTTGCAATTGTCTTTTTGATTGCTCTTCGAGAGAGAAAGTTACAAAGGTGTTCGCTTGTGCGTGTTTATAGTGTTGCGTTTATAATACTAGAGAAAGAGTACTGGAAAGAATCGTGTGAAGACGGATCAATCAAACGAGAATATCCCCGTTTCAACCCCCTTTCCGCAGGAGAGTAGCGCAAGAGGGTCTTTTCGGCCTGTCTTGCAGAATCGCTCTTTTTTGCTGTTATGGCTGGCGCAACTGCTCTCGCAGACCGTCTTTAATGCGGCCAATTATGGCATTATCGCCCTTGTGACTGCCATTACTCATTCGACGACCCTGGTTGGTCTGGCTATCGTCTCGTTTACGCTGCCTGCGGTGCCATTTAGCCTGCTGGCGGGCGTCTATGTCGATTACCTGGATAAGCGGCTGGTGTTGTGGGTGAGCAACGTTCTACGCGCTATAGCCTCTGGACTGATGGTGTTCGCGCTGCTGGTGAACCCGCATACGCTCGTGACGCTGTATTTTCTGGCATTCGTCATTTCGCTGATTAGCCAGTTCTTTACGCCGGCTGAAGCATCGGCCATTCCCCTGCTCGTGGAGAGGAAAGACCTGGTATCCGCGCTCTCGCTATTCAACATCACGCTTACAATTGCGCAGGCGCTAGGTTTTCTGGTACTTGGTGGCCTTGTCACCTCGCTCTTCCCGCCCTTTGATATTTTGCTCGGCTCAATTCGCCTGCATGTTCTCTCTTTTGACATTCTCTTTGCTATTGTAGGAGTAGTCTATATCATCTGTACGCTCTTGATCCTGGCGATCCCCGCCCGCGCATTAAAGCAGCAGCAGACGGTGAAGCCGCAATGGTCGCTATTGCTGGGGGAGCAGGCATGGAGAAATATCAAAGAAGGCGTGAAAGAAACATGGACCTACGTTGGGAAGAATAAGCAGTTGCTGCTCGCGCTCATGCAAGTTTCGGCTGTGAGCATCGTCTTGCTGGTGATCGGTGAACTGGCGGGGCCGTTTGTCGTCAACGTATTGCGCCTGCCAGTCCAGCTTTTGCCGCTCATTTTCGCGCCTGCCGGTGTTGGTCTGGTGCTTGGCGGATTGCTCATGCCCACTATAACGCGCTGGCTGGGGATAAATCGTGTTATCGTTATGGGCAGCATTGGCACGGCAGTGGGATTGCTACTCATTCCGGTAGGTCGCTTTGTCCTGGGGCAACTGGGTCTCCCTGCTATAGGTATCCTCATTTTTGTGGGCGTAGTAACATTTTTCATCGGCGGCGCGCTCGATATGGTAAATATTCCCGCGCAGACGCGAATGCAGGAACTCGCACCGGAGGAGGAACGCGGGCGTATCTTTTCCTTCCAGTCGATGCTGTATAATGCTGGCTCTATCCCTGTCCTACTTTTTCTCGGCGCGATTGCCGACGCGCTGGGTGTCGAAACCGTCCTGTATATCCTCGCAGCGGGAGTCCTGCTATTCCGCGCATGGGCTGCCTGGTACAACCGCCGCTCAATGATAGCTCATTGATAGAGTAGCATTGCTGTCATAAAGAGGATGGCTGCTGCTGTCCACGCCTGCACGCTACAGGCGTAAAAGTAATCGGCCAGGAACCATTCTTGCTCAATGCGATGCGAGCGTACCCAGCGCGACGGCTGCACGGTGTAAAGCTCGACGGGATCGTCAAAAGCCTGCATTGCTCGCAGAACGCTGCGAGCAATGTCGTGCGCTTCTGCCTGATACCCATAGCGCAGCAAACCACTGGCGGCTATCGCATTATCGAAAGGCCAGATGGCCCCGCAGTGATAGGTGATAGGATTGTAGTAATAGGCATATTGGGAAAGCGTGCGCAGTCCCCAGGGCGTGAGCATGTCGGGCATCATCAAGCGTTGGCAGATGCGTTCAGCTTCTGATTTCGCCAGGCAGCCGCTCCAGAGCAGATGGCCGGGGTTTGATGAAACAACCGGCACAGGCTTTTTCTCACCATCGAGCGCCATCGCCGGAAACTTCTCTTCGTCCAGCCAGAAGCGTTGCAAACCTGCTTGCAATCCCGTCATACGACACTGGATTTCTTGCTCAAGCGCGGGATCGAGGCTGCCGCGTTTCTTTGCCAGGTCGCTATACGCTGCGTAAGCCGCCCAGGCATAGCCCTGGACTTCTACCCATGCCACAGGGTGAATAACTGGTTGGTGATCGTTCGTGCGGATGGATTCTCCGCTGTCTTTCCATACCTGGTTATCCAGTCCGATGCCCTCCGGGTTGCGTTTTTTATACTCTACCAACCCGTCATGATCCAGGTCGGACCAATCGAGCATCCAGTGAAAAGCCGCCTCGATGCCCGGCCAGAGTTCTTCAAGCAATGCCTGGTCATCAAAGAACTCGACCACCTGCGCTATCGTTACCAGGTAGAGAAATGTAGCATCGAATGACCCATAGTAGCGGCCATGCCCATCAGCGACGGGCCAGCGCGCCGTAATCATACGCTGCGGCACAGGGTCCCAGTATTCATGGACGATTCTGCCGGGCTGTTCCTCGTTGACATCGTTTACGACTTTCCCTTGCAAGCTCGTCAATCCTCGCAGCACGCTGACTGATAGCTCATGTAACCAGCTTGCATAGGAAGCGAATGCAGCAGTTTCATCTTGCAGCGTACTCTGCTGCTGAAAGCGAGCAGCTCCAAGAGCCAGCAGCACCGTCCACAGGGAATCGCGTCCGAAAATGGCGTGAAACTGATCGTTTTGACCGCTTGCAGTAATACCGAGAGGCGTTTGTAACGATTGCAAGTCTAGTAGACCTTTTTGCCATAACTTGCGCAAAACCTCGCTCTCGAGAGCGAGGTCATCATGCGGTGGAACCTTTTCTTTTATGATTTCCACATTGAAACCTTCCTGTGCCAGCAATAGGCGCAATTCATTAAGTATCGCGTATACAGATTCCTGTATTATTTTCCTATGTTATTCTAAGTGGACGTATATACCCTCCGCCCGGTAACATCTAAATTATATGACGCGCAAGGGAGAGAAAGATGAAATAGGAACTGCTTCCTGATAAACTTTAATAATCAAAATCGGCTCTGTCATCCTGAGCGAAGCGAAGGATGACAGAGCCGATTTTACCCTTTCACTCCTGACGAGACAGCGCCTTCGATGAAGTAACGCTGGAAGATGAAGAACAGGATCAAAATGGGAACGGTGTTGAAAAGCGAACTGGCAAGCAACAGGTTATATTGCGTGTAGTGGGCGCTTTTGAAGAAGAATAATCCTACCGGCAGCGTATACATGTCGCGCGACCCCAGCGCTACCAGGGGCCACAAGAAATCATTCCAGGCCCCCTGGAACGTAATGATAGCGACTGCAACGAGGGCTGGCCGCACCTGTGGCAAGATAATCTGGAAGAAGGTGCGCCAGATCGAAGCGCCATCAATTTTGGCCGATTCTTCCAGTTCTTTGGGCAGCACCTTCATAAACTGCACCATGATGAAGACCGAGAAGGGTTGGGCCATCGCGGGCAGGATCAAGGCCCAGTAGGTGTTGACCAGGCGCATGTTGTTGACGACCAGAAACTTGGGAATGAGTGTCACCGCCATCGGAATCATCATCACAGCCAGGGTCGTCAGGAAGATGATTTCCTTGCCCGGAAAGTTCAGGCGCGAAAGGGCATAGCCAGCCATGCCTGAGAATAGGATGTTGAGTACTGTGGCGGCGGCGGCGTAGATGAACGCATTCAAAATCCAGCGCAGGAACGACGAATCGCTCAGGACATCTGTAAAGTTGGATATGACCCAGGGATGTGGGAAAAGGGTCGGCGGAAAAGCCAGCACCTCCGACATGGTTTTGAAGGAGGAGATAATCGTAAAGAACAGCGGCCCCAGCGAGGTGATGGTAAAGATCGCCAGGAAGATATACACAATCACATGCCACCAGCTAAATTCTCGCCGGGGACGCGCCCCGCGCGGCAGCTCAACCTGCCGGACGGCTGCCTGTGTGGATGTTGATACCTGTGTCATGAGTTTGTCCCTTCCTTATCAATTGCTGGCGCTCGGATCGATCAAGCGTCGCTGAATGATCGTCACAATGAAAATGATGATAAAGAGGAGTACCGACATCGCCGCCGCCAATCCGAAGTGACTATCCTGGAAAGCGGCATTGTAAATCTCCAACATAGGTGTCAATGTCGAGTTGAGCGGCCCCCCGTTGGTCATAAACTTGGCCTGGTCAAACATCTGGAAGGCTCCGATGGAGCCAAGCGCGACCACCAGGAAAATGGTGGGACGCAGAAGCGGCACGGTTATGTACCAGAATGTTTGGAAGCGGGTGGCTCCATCGATTGAGGAGGCTTCGAGCAACTCTTTAGGCAAATCCTGCAGGGCCGCCATGAAGTAGATCATAAAGCTGGCAGCAGTGGACCAGATAACGAGTATCATCAGGGCGGGCAGGGCAAAGAGAGGGTCATTCAACCAGTCCGGCCCAGGGATGTGTACCAGCGAGAGTACGTAATTGATCAACCCGTTGGGGTTGTAGAGCCAGAGGAAGATCAGGGCCGTCGCTACTGAAGAGGTCACGGCAGGAATATAAAAGATCGTGCGGAAGACGCCTTTGCCAACGAGCGTTACCTGCAAGATCAGAGCCAAAACCAGGGCCAGGATGGTCTGGCCGATGACTACCACCACCACAAATTTGAGGATATTGACCATCGATATCCAGAAGAGGCTCAGGCTGGGATTCGTGAAAAGCTGGGTGAAGAGCCTTTGATAGTTTTGAAATCCCACAAACTGTGGCGCGGTAAAACCGATATCTACTGTGAAGAAGCTCAGCCCTATCCCGTAGAGCGAGGTGATGATGAGGAAGACGAGTAAGACGAAGAGATAAGGAGCCAGAAAAAGGTAGGCAGTCAGCGTATCACGCCTGGACCGCCTGGGTCTGCCCTGTAGACCACGCCTCAACTGCTTCCGCCCCTGTGGAGTGAGGGGAGGCGCATTTACAACAGAGGTTTCTACTGGTTCTGTAGCCATAAAAAATCCCTCCTTAACTATTAACCCGTGCCTCTACACGGCGTGTCCATCGGGGGCGGGCGACCACAAGGGTTGCGCCGCCCACAGGTGGAGAAAAACGCTATACATCCGTTCTACTTTGTGCTAAAATCCGAGGATGCATAAAATGTTTCAGTATCGTATCTTTCCTACCAGGAAACAGGTTCACAAGCTGAACGAAACCCTTGATGAGTGTCGTTGGCTCTACAACCATTTTCTTGAGCAACGGAAAATAGTCTATGAGCACGAGGGAAAATCTCTCTCTTGCTATCATCAGATTGATACGTTGGGGTTGCTGAAACAAGAGCGTCCGACACTGGTGCAAGTGCATTCCCAGGTCTTGCAAAATGTAGCTGTCCGTCTCGATTTGGCTTTCAAAGCGTTCTTCCGCCGCTGCAAAGCCGGTGAGAACCCTGGCTATCCTCGTTTCCGTGGGCGTGATCGCTACGACTCCTTCACCTTTCCTCAGAGTGGCTTTAGTATCACTCATGATGGCTGTGTGGCGCTTTCTAAGATTGGCAGCGTCAAGATGGTCTATCATCGTCCCATCAAGGGCAAGGTCAAAACGTGTACTATTCGACGTTGCTCTACTGGCAAGTGGTATGTGTCTTTCTCTGTCGAGTGTGAGCCTGAACGCTTGCCAGAAGCTCCTACCCAGGTAGGGATTGATGTGGGACTCACAACATTTGCTGCTCTCAGCACTGAAGAAGAGATCGCCAACCCCCGTTTTTTCCGCAAAGAGGAAAAGGCCCTTGCCAGAGTCCAACGCCAGCATTCCAGGCTGGCGAAAGGCACACTTGAGCGGGGGAAACATCGCAGGATCGTGGCGCGGGTGCATGAGCGTATCGCGTGGCGGCGGGAGAACTTTACCCATCAAGAGTCCAGGCAGATTATAGACCGTTTTGGGGTGATTTGTGTCGAAGACTTGCGCGTCAACCGGATGATCCATAATCATTGCCTGGCAAAAAGCATTGTCGATGCCTCGTGGTCGGCCTTCTTTGCTCAGCTGTCCCACAAAGCGGAAGAAGCTGGTAGGCAGTTCGTCAAAGTCAACCCGGCCTATACGAGCCAAACATGCAGCGTCTGTGGGCATCGGCAAAAGATGCCTCTCAGCGAACGGATATTCGATTGTCCCTGCTGTTCTGTTCAACTTGACCGAGACCTCAATGCTTCCTTAAACATTTTGAGATTGGGACTACAATCTCTTGGCTTGTCCATAGAAGCCCCCGGCTTTCGCCGTGGGGAGTTGTCACCGCCAATAATGATCTGGGGCGTGTCGCGGCCCTCGCCATAGCGCTCAATGATCTCGTCGTCTACGCGCACGACTACGC
>DASTKD010000414.1:0-6287 GCA_035716135.1 Ktedonobacteraceae bacterium | reverse complement strand
CGGTGGAGGGGAAATGAAGGCGATCACGATTTCGCGCCTGTATGGCAGCGGCGGAGGCGAGATCGGGGCTCGTGTTGCCAGGCGTCTCAATTGGCACCTGATTGACCACGAAATTGTGGCACGGGTAGCCCGTGAATTGGGGATCCCGGAGAGAACAGCAAAGGCACAAGATGAGTACGCCAAAGGCTTCATCACTCGTGTGATAAGCCAGTTCGTTTCCACAGCGCCCACAGCGGCCGCTCCCGTTGTTCAGGTGATACCAGACGATCAACCCGATCAAGAAAGGTATCAAGAGACGCTTCGTCATGTTGTGGAAACGGCGGCGGATACCGGTCGTGCTGTGATTATCGGACGTGCATCGCAGATTTACCTGGCCAATCGACGCGACGTGCTGCATGTGTTCATCGAAGCCCCATTGCAACAACGCATCGCCTATGTCGCCTTGCGAGAAAATCTGGACGCTGCGGGCGCGCGGGAGCGTGTCCAGCTCAAGGACGGCGACCGCTCGCGCTACTTTCGGACCGTGCTTCGCAAGAAACCGGATGATCCGATGCACTACGATCTGGTCATCAATACGGGTGTGCTCTCGCTGGACTGGGCGGTCGATCTAATCTGCCGCGCTCTGGAAGAAAAAACAAAGGCGCTCTCGCTCTCACTAGAGGAGTTAGGCCCGGCACGAGGAATGGCTCCCTATCCAGGCCAACCTGCTGACATCCGCTCTCCAGCACACCTGACAGATACTCAACCAGCTTCGTAAAGGAGCATATACATGCATGATGTCAGAGAATGCCTGTTCGGTCACATACCCTTGTCAGCAACAATTGGGCGAGCGCGTGTGATCGAGATTCAAGATACCGAGTCGATTGAGGTCGCCGAACTTGAACACCATCACATTCAAATGGGTGAGCGCATCCTCTTCAAAACCATCAATTCGACTCATTACTGGCAAAATGTTTCCTTTCTCATCGAACGGACGTGTTTGAAAAGAACTTTGTGTTTATCTCAAAAGAGGCCGCGGAGTACTTAGCAAAAGTGCGGGTACAAACTGTCGGCGTTGACTCTCTCTCCGTCGGTGGCTATTTCAAAGATGGCCCCGAAACACACCGCGCCTTGCTCGGTGCGGGCATCTGGATTATCGAAGGACTCAACCTCGCTCCAGTAGCAGCGGGTGAATATGAATTGATCTGCTTGCCGGTGAAGCTCATCGGAAGCGAAGGAGCGCCCGCCAGAGCCATCTTAAAAAAGGTGTAACCGATCTCTATGCAGGCTTTCAGCAGGCCATTGCGGACAGACTATGCTTCCAAAAGGGCGCGGACAAACTATGCCTCTACTTTCTTTCCCACTCTCAAAGGCATCTTCTTGTCACGATCTACTGAGAAACATACCTGGGCTATTGAGTTCAGCACCGTAGCATTCCTCTTCCATCCATACCTTATTCCTGATAGAATGATTACGATCTCCTGAGTAATGGAAAAACTGTATGCTGTCAAGCAAAGTAAGCTAACGTTTGGGTATAGCATCATTTATCATGATCAGTAGGCTTGTATGAGCTGACTGTAATCAGACAGGCACATTAGTAGAAGTATATGTGATACCTTTTATCAAAGGGTGGTGAAAGCCATGGAGCTTTCGCAAACGGGTCAGTCGTTTGTCCCATTGTCATCGGCCGCACCGCCGAACTCACAGCGCTCCACCAGCTCATTGATCAGGCGGGAGAGGGTATGCGACGCTTCATCGAAAGGGGAATCCATTCATGGCAACTGTATTTAATAAACCAGTTGTTTGCCCGGTCTTGATTGGCCGCTCCGGCGACCTGGCCGCTCTTCGTACACTCGCTGACCTGGCGAAGCAAGGTCAGGGTCAGGTTGCCCTCATGAGCGGTGAGGCGGGGATTGGCAAATCGCGCCTGATTGCCGAGGGGAAAACGTATGCTCTTGCTCAGGGCTTTAGACTCCTCCAGGGAAATTGCTTTCCAGGCGATACTTCTTGCCCATACGCTCCTCTCCTCGACCTGTTACGAACGCAATTTGCCGGTCAGTCCGAAACCGAGATTGCTACCCAGTTGGGACCGTTTGTGCGCGAGTTTGCTCAACTCATCCCTGATCTCGTTCATGGGCTACCCGATTCGGCTCCTCTGCCTTCCCCCGCTTGAACCAGAACAGGAGAAACGTCGCCTCTTTGAGGCACTGACACGCTGGTTCACCGGATTGGCGACAAAACAACCGATCCTGCTGGTCATTGAGGACGTACATTGGGGCGACGATACCAGCCTGGAATTGCTCCATTACCTGGCAAGGCGCTGTGCTGCTCATCCATTACTGCTTCTGGTATCCTATCGCAGTGAGGAGGTCCGTTCCAGTCTCAGCCGCTGGCTGACACAGCTTGATCGCGAGCGACTGGCTCAGGAATTCCTGCTCGCACGCCTGTCGCGCAGTGATCTCGAGATGATGCTGCGCGCCATCTTTGCGCTCCCCCTCTCAAGGCAGCTAGAACTTCCAGACCTGCTGTATACGCTCACGGAAGGGAATCCTTTTTTTGTTGAGGAAATCCTCAAATCACTGATTGCAGCGGGAGGGATCTTTGAGGCGAATGGAACCTGGGAACGCATGCCGCTTCATGAGCTGCATATCCCGCGCAGCCTGCACGACGCGGTACAACAGCGTACGAATGAATTGAGCGGGTCCGCCAGGCAGGTGTTACGCCTGGCAGCGATTGCCGGGTGCCGCTTCGATTTCACTCTCCTCCAGCAGTTAACACGACACGATGAACAGCAGTTGCTCACCCTCATGAAAGAGCTTATGGCTGCTCAATTCGTCGTCGAAGAATCAGAGGAGCGGTTTGCCTTTCGTCATGCGCTGACGCGCGAGGCCGTTTACGCAGAACTGCTGGTGCGCGAACGGAGGAAGCTGCATGGCACGATTGCCGAAATGATGGAGCGGCTCTACGCCTCAGCATACGACGCTCACCTGGCAGAGTTGGCCTACCATTTTTACGAAGCCGGTATGTGGGAAAAGGCGCTCTTCTATACGCAGCGTGCGGGAGAAAAGGCACAACGTCTCTATTCGTTGTGGGCCGCCATCGAACACTTTACGCGAGCGTTGGATGCCGCCCATCACCTGGGAGTATTCCCCTCACCGGCAACCTACCGGACCCGCGGACAAGTGTATGAAATGCTGGGAGACTTTGAGCGTGCGCGTAGCGACTTTGAGCAGGCTCTGGACGCTGCCCGTACTGCTCAAGATGCTGTCGCAGAGTGGCAGAGTCTCATCGATCTTGGCGCGCTGTGGGCGGAACGTGACTATACACACACAAGCGCATTTTTCCAGCGTGCCTATGAACACGCGCACGCAATGGGCCAGCCGCCCATGCTCGCACGCAGTCTGAACCGGGTAGGAAACTGGCATCTCAATGTGGAAGAGCCGCTCGATGCGCTCCGATGCCATCAGGAGGCACTGACTATTTTCCAGCAGCTCAACGACGCACACGGCATTGCCGAGACGCTTGATCTGCTGGGCATGGCGAGTTATCTGGGCGGTGACCTGGTGCAGGGTACGAAGTATTATGAACAGGCGATCACGCTCTTTCGTCAGTTGGACGATCGGATAGGTCTCACTTCCAGTCTGGCCTCGCTGACGCTTCGTGGCGCGGTTTCCATCAGCAATACAATGGTTTCTGATGCGGCCACTCTCGTTGAACTTCTGCCCGACGTTGATATGGCGCTCAAGATCGCCCGTGAAATCGGCCAGCGACCTGGCGAAGCCTATGCGCTCTATCAGTTGGGACTCTGTCTGAGTGCGCAAGGTGAGTACAGGCGCGCATTGGATACCTTACAGCAGAGCCTCTTGATCGCCGAAGAACTTGAGCATCATCAGTGGATGATTACCGCACACTGGGCAACTGGTGTGCTCTATCTGGATCTGCTTTCTCCGCTCATAGCACAGCACCATTTGAAGCAAGCTCTGCGGCTCTCGCATGAGATTAGCTCAAAGCATTGGATCAACACGACCACAGGGAGCCTTGCATCAGCCTGGATTTTGCAAGGCGAGCTTGAGCAGGCAGAAGCCCTCCTCACTACTGAGTTCAGTGGGGATGCTCCCGTTCAAACAATGGGGCAGCGTATGGCCTGGTGCTCGCGGGCGGAACTTGCGCTTGCCCGAGGTGATCCTGAGCTGGCCCTGCAGATTACCCGGCGATTGAGCGCTTCCGCGGCAAACTTCTCCGAGCAGCAGAGCATTCCACGTCTCTCGAAATTACGCAGTGAAGCACTGATCGCGCTCGACCAGGCAACAGAAGCAGAAACGGCGCTGCTAAGCGCTCAAGAGATGGCGACAGCACAGGGGGTCAACCCCTTGCTGTGGCGCATTTGCGTAGCGCTCGGCACGCTGTATCAAACCCAATCGCGGGAGGCCGAAGCAGAACTGGCATTTTCAGCCGCCCGCACCATCATCGAGGAACTTGCAGCGAACATACCAGATGGAGAAGTACAGGAGCATTTTCTACGCGAGGCAGAAGCTCTTCTGCCACGCACACGTGTGACCTCCTCGCCTCGCCGTGCCGCCAGGCAAGCATTTGGAGGATTGACAGAGCGCGAGCGCGAAGTGGCGGTACTGATTGCGAAAGGGAAATCGAATCGTGAGATAGCCGACCAGCTGGTTGTCAGCTACCGCACTGTCGAGACCCATGTCGGTGCCATCTTATCCAAACTCGCCTTTTCCTCCCGTGCGCAAATTGCAGTGTGGGCCGTCGAAATCGGGCTTGTCAAACAGCCCCTGTGATCACAGCTGCGTGGAATCATGTAGAGATCATAGCGATATGCTTCGCTTCATCCCTCGCAGTAACACCTTTTCTCTGTGTACTTCCCGCCTTCATCTCCGTAGAGTTTCCCCAAAAACCTCTGTGTTTTTCCTGATGGATTGTGTGCGATTCCTGAGTACACTACTGTCAGCGGCCGGAATCAAGAAGGATTCCTCTCGCTTACCAATCGATACTGTTTTACAGAAGTTGATGAAAGGAGAAATACGTTGACAGATAACCTTTCTATACGGTCCGACAGAACGGCGCTTGCGGGTGTGTTTGCGCAACCAGTCTGGCTAGCCTCGCACCTCGACGACCCAGATGTACGCGTGGTCGAGGTGGATGTCAGCCGGGCGGCATATGACCAGGGTCATATCCCGGGGGCCATTCTCTGGAACGCCTACACCGACCTCCACCATGTGCAGGATTACAGTCCATTGGAGCACAACGAGTTTGAGGGGCTGCTCCGCAGGTCTGGCTTTACACCTGATACCACGATCGTCTTTTACGGCTATGGTCCCTATCTGGGATTCTGGCTGACGAAGGCCCACGGACACCAGCATGCACTGATACTCAATGGGACACGACAAGATTGGTGCGAAGCGCGTTTGCCCTGGACGAAGACTCTTTCTGAGCCTGCGCCGTCCTCCTATACACTTCCTGAAGACGAGATTGCCCGGCTCATGTCGCTGGAGGCGCTGCAGGCAGCCCTGGGGAGCGGGAACTCACTCATCCTTGATGTGCGTTCGCAGGCCGAATTCGTTGGGGAGCGCTTCTGGCCGTCGGGTGCCACGGCAGGCGCAGGTCGCCCCGGCCACGTCCCTGGTGCTATCCATCTTCCCATCGACCTGCTGCACACATCCGATGGTGCCTTCAAGAGCACGAAAGCGTTGCGCCAGACTTTCCAGGAGCGAGGCGTGGTCCCTGAGCGAAGCATCGTTACCTATTGTACCATCGGCGCCCGCGCCAGCGAGGCAGCGATGGTCTTGCGGTATCTGCTGGGCTATCCCGATGTTCGCGTCTACGACGGCTCCTGGGCCCAGTGGGGTACGCGGACTGAGACCCCCATCGAAACCTGAAGCTCGGGGAAGCCGGGCGCAGAGATGCCGCAGATAGTTTCCTTTTGCAGGAAACAGAATCAATGGAATGAACAGGAGTCGGGGAAACTATTTCCCCACAAGCCTATCCCAATTCTCACTTCTTTGGATACGATGTGTATGGCCCATCGATTGAGCATGCCAGGCTGCTGGCACGACAGGCTGGGGTGTATGAGGTCACATTGTAGGTTTGTATCACTTAAAGAAACGAACAAGATTTGCCGGATGCACCACTAGCGCACATTTTCGTTCCGTTTTTCTCTTCGTTAATACTTTTGGACATCGTCAGGGTCCAAACCGAACTTTTGGACAAACTTTGCCTCCAGAGATTGGAAATCTCGTGATTTAGACCCGTCTCAGCGAGCGTGAAGCAGTGCTTTTGCGGACAAACTTTCC
>DASTKD010000413.1:0-6918 GCA_035716135.1 Ktedonobacteraceae bacterium | reverse complement strand
TAACCAGTCAGCGATACGTCCTTCTGGCCCCCAGCAACAGGGCGAGTTCTATCAGGACGCCACCGAGGCTATGTCCGTTCTCCCAAATAACGGCCAGGGCTACCCGGCGGGCTATCCCCAACAGCAAGGGTACCCCGGAATGCCTGTTGCGAGTCAGTTTGGGCAGCCCATGCAAACAAGCAACTTCGCGCCGCCCAGCTTCCCGCAGGCTCCTGTCTATCAGCCAGGGCAGCCTTATGGACCGCGTCCAGGCATGACGCCGCCGCCAAAGCGCGGCAATAGTGTAGTCATGGTGATCGCCATCATTTGCCTGGCGTGCGCTATTATCGCCGTCAGCGCGTTCGGCATTCTCTACCTGGTACATAAGAACAATGCCAGGACTGTCACCACGCCCACCGCTACAGCGACCACCGCGCCAAGTCCCAGCCCATCGCCCAGCCTCACTCCATCACCGACCGTAACGCCATCTCCGTCGCCAACGACAACGCCGTCGCCAACCGTAACGCCATCGCCGACGGTGACACCCGACAACGGCTTCTCCTTCTGCGGTACCGCCTGCATCACCAACGGCTTCCAGGTCGAATCGCCTAATGGCTGGCAACAGTCCGCTCCAGCTTCAACAACCATCGAGTTTAATGACCCGCAACAAACCGATGCCTATGCCATTTTCAAAACGCCGGGAGCCACTTCGAGTGATGCTATTGCGCTCATCAAAAACGACCTGACCAATTATGCCTCCAACCCCGGCTACACCGCGCCAACTTCCACCGCCAGCATGAACATCAGCGGAGAAAGCTGGACCTATGAGACGGCATCATACCAGCTTAACGGCGCGACCGAGCAGGTACAGATATACGCGACGGTTCACGGGGGCAACGCTTATATCATCGAATTGCAGTGGCCCGCCTTACAATTCACGACCTACTACACTGGTTTCTTTCAGCCGATGCTCAACAGTTTCAAGTTCCAATAATGGTCTCTCGTTACAATCCAGAGTTTGACTATTGACGGCGCGTAATGTAGCATAGCATGGGTGCGATAGCAGACCACATATTTTGGTACGTAAAAGAAGCAGAAGGGACGTAGACACATGGCGGTACTGGCAATTATTGGAGCGCAATGGGGCGACGAGGGCAAGGGCAAGATCGTCGATGAGTTATCGATGAAGGCGGATATGGTAGTACGCTACCAGGGTGGCAATAACGCGGGACATCGCGTGGTGCATGAGAAAGGCGAATTTGCTTTTCGCCTGGTGCCATCCGGTATTCTCTTCCCCAATACCACCTGCATCATCGGCAACGGTATGGTGGTCGATCCCAAAGGTTTACTTGAGGAAATACAGGAGCTTCAAAGCCAGGGCATCGATACTTCGCGTCTCTTCATCAGCGAGCGCGCGCACGTCGTTATGCCGTATCATTTCCTGCTCGACAAAATGGAAGAGGAGGCACGCGGCGCGGACAAAATCGGTAGCACCCAACGCGGCATCAGCCCCGCTTATGTTGACAAACACGCCCGCATCGGCATTCGCATGGCCGATCTGCTCGATGTTGACACCTTCCGTTCCAAACTTGCCTCAATTCTCCAACAGAAGAATCGTATGTTGACGCAGATTTACGGGCAACCGCCGCTTTCCCTCGAAGAAATTCACGGCGAATATTTCGGCTACGGGCAACGCCTGCGCCCGCTCATCGCGGATACGCAGGCTATGTTACATGATGCGCTATTTGAGCGTAAAACCATCGTGCTTGAAGGAGCGCAGGGCGCATTGCTCGACATTGATTTCGGCACCTACCCCTACGTTACCTCATCAGCCACGATGGCTGGCAACGCCTCCAGCGGCGCTGGCCTGCCTCCGCATTCGATAGACCGCGTGATCGGCGTCTACAAAGCATACATCACCCGCGTGGGCAGCGGCCCCATGCCCACCGAACTATTTGATGCGGCTGGTCAGGAAATGAGCAAACGGGGTCATGAATTTGGCACCAACACGGGCCGCGCGCGCCGTTGCGGATGGTTCGATGCCGTCGCGGGCCGCTTTGTCGCGCAACTGAACGGCATGAACGCCGCCGTGATTACCAAACTCGATGTGCTTGATACCTTCCCTACCATCAAAATTTGTACCGCTTATCAACTCAATGGTAAGCTCGTCCACAGTCTTCCCGCCACACAGAGCGACCTCGCGGCCTGCGAACCCGTCTATGAAGAGGTCGAAGGCTGGCTCTGCGATACCTCCAATATCTGCACTTACGAGGGCTTACCACAGGCCGCGAAGAACTATCTGAAGCGCATTGAGGAGTTACTGGAGACGCCTATCGCGCTGGTTTCGGTCAGTCCCCAGCGCGGCAGAACGATTCAGGTGCAGGACGTGCTGGCAGAGCCTGAATTTGACGCACGCTATCCGCGCAACGCCCGTAGATTTTGACACTCCTTCCTCATAAAAAAGCTGGTCGGCTATCATCATCCAGCTTAGCTTCTGTGCTAAACACGGGCGGCGGCACGGGGTCTGGCTGTTCAAGCTTACCAGTTCGAGCTGCCTGGATGAGCGTCCAGACCTTCTCTGGTTTGAGCGGCATGTCGATGGTCTTGATACCAAGCGGAGCAAGCGCGTCCAATACGGCATTGACGATGGCCGGTGGCGCGCCGATACAGCCAGCTTCGCCCACGCCTTTCGCGCCCAGCGGGTTGAGCGGAGAAGGCGTCTCGACGGTGTCCGTGACAAACCCTGGCAGTTGGCGAGCATTTGGCAGCGTGTAGTCCATCAGGGTACCGGTAAGAAGCTGACCGCCATCTTTGTCGTACATGACTTCTTCGTAGAGAGCCTGCCCGATGCCCTGTGCCAGCGCGCCGTGTACCTGGGCGGCGACGAGGTAATCGTTCAAGACGCGCCCGCAATCATCGACTGCCACATATTTCACTAGCTCCACATCACCGGTATCGGTATTGACCTCGACCACCGCAATATGTGTGCCAGAAGAGAAGGTAGCATTCGGCGGGAAGAAGTCGCGCCACGCTGCTAACCCTTCGATGGGTTTGCCGTTGGCAAGATTGGGCGCTTCATGCTCGATCAGATCAGGCTGCTCTTCAACTCGTCTGGCAAGTTCGCCCAGTTCAATTTTACGGGCAGGCACGCCCTGCACCATTACGTTACCATCCTCCATCACCAGGTCTGCCGGGTCTGCTTCAAGCGATCGCGCCGCTACCTGCAAGGCTTTATCGCGCGCGGCTTCGGCGGCGAGCAGGACGGCTGAACCAGAAATCTGTAATGTGCGGCTGCCGAATGTGCCAAAGCCGTAGGCCGGAAGATCGCTATCGTTCATGCGCACTTCAATCTTTGTGCCTGGAAGCTTAAAGGTACGGGCGGCAAGCTGCGCGAAGGTGGTGAAGTGTCCCTGACCATTGGTGGCAACGCCGCTCTGTACAAGAATGGTTCCGTCGCGCCGGATACGCACGGTGGCCGATTCTTGCGGGATGCCGGGTCGGTTCGGGGCCAGCGCGCCGCCCGAAATTTCCACAAAGGTCGCCAGCCCTATGCCAGATAGGTGCGTATTCCCCACTTCGCGGCCTGCGCGTTGCTTCGCGCGCCACCCCTCGTAATCGATCAGTTCGAGCGCGCGATCAAGCGCCATGCCGTAATTGCCGCTGTCGTATTCGACGCCTGTAGGGGTCTGATAGGGAAAGGCATCCGGCGCAATGAGATTGCGGCGGCGCACCTCGACGGGGTCAAGCCCCAGTTCGGAGGCGATGCGATTGATAGTGCGTTCCAGGATATAGGTTGCTTCGGGGCGACCTGCTCCCCGGTAGGCTCCCGTCGGCACTTTATTGGTGAACGCGCCCACCACCTGGCTATCAACCGCCTCTATGCGGTAGGGGCCGTTGAGCATGGATGGCGTGCCATTTGGTACCATGGCCGTCGTAAATGCCAGAAACGCGCCAAGATCAGCGATAGTGCGCACTTTGAGACCGAGCAGTCGTCCATCGTTCTGAACCGCCGCCTCGACATAATTGATCTGGCCGCGTCCCTGCGTTTGAGCCTGCAAATTCTCGCTGCGCGTTTCAATCCACTTGACCGGGCGTTCGTATTTGAACGCCAGCTTTGCCGCGACGATTTCTTCACCAACGAAGACGGTTTTCGCGCCAAAGCCGCCGCCAACCTCGGCATTGAATACCCTGATACGGCCGCGATCAATATCCAGAATGCCAGCCAGCGCATCTCTAACACGGTAGATAGATTGCGATGAAACCCAGGCCGTAAATTGACCACTGCCCGCGTCGTAGTCGAACAGGCAGGCACGCGGTTCGAGCGAACTGGGCGCGAGACGCTGGTTGACCAGACGCAGTTTGATAGTACGGTCAGCGCTGGCAAAAGCGGCTGCAATATCGCCTTTGCCAGACTGTGATTGAAACGCCATATTCGTACCAAAATCATCGTAGAGCAACGGCGCGCCCGCAGCCAGCGCCGCCTCCGGGTCGGTGACAGAGGGCAGAGGCTCGTAATCTACCTCGATCAGGTCGCGCGCATCCTCGGCGATAGAGAGGCTTTCTGCAAGTACGACGGCAACAGGATCACCCGCGTAGCGCACGCGCCCCAGCGCCAGTGGCCGGCGTTCTGGCTTCTTGAGTCCAGGCAACGGTATGGTATCCATAGGGCGCATATCGCTCACCAGTTCCTCGCCCGCGAATACAGCGACGACACCGGACAGCGCCTTCGCGGCATCCATCTTGATGTTTTTCAGTTCCGCATGGGCGTAGGGACTGCGCACAACAGCCATGTGCAGTGTGGCGGGCCGCCCTTCTGGTGGCCTCAAATCATCTACATAGAAAGCATGGCCTGTTATCAGCCGGTAATCCTCTGTGCGGCGTTCCAGGCCAGGCGGTATGGTTGTCTTCAGCATATGTTACCCTTTCAATTCGCGCAGGCATACAATGATGGGAACAATCCAGATAACCGCCAGCACGAGAGATTATATTCCCTCCATTTATTTTGTCACATAGAGAAGCTCGCAACCAGGCGGTTTCTCTTGACACCCCGCTTGTTTTCATTTATCATAACTGAGAATTATGGCGATGCGTTCTCATTGCCTGCTATCGACTGACTCCTTTTCCAGCAACGTAGCGTGATAATGGTAGTGTCTTTTCCTTTTTCCGGGGTAGGATAATTTTTCTGGCCTGGAACCTGATCTGTTAGAAAAGAGGCATTGTCGAAGCAATAACCGATGGGAGAGTAGCAATATGCCTGGACATGATGTGATCGTCGTTGGAGCATCTGCTGGCGGCGTAGAAGCTCTTGTGACGCTGGCCGGTTCATTGCCCGCGAATCTCCCGGCTGCTGTCTTCGTCGTTTTGCATATCCCCGCGGAAAGCCCCAGTCTACTGCCGGATATTCTCAATCGAGCCGGGCCGCTGCGGGCTTCTCATCCTGCCGATGGAGAGGCAATTCAGCATGGGCGTATCTACATCGCCCCGCCAGACCAGCATCTCCTCGTTGAAGAGGGAGTTGTGCGTATCATCCGTGGGCCAAAGGAAAACCGTCACCGGCCTGCTATCGACCCCTTATTTCGTTCAGCCGCGCGTACCCGTGGTACGCGCGTAGTGGGAGTCATCCTCACCGGTTCTCTGGATGATGGCACCGCCGGGCTGTTGGCAATCAAGCGGCGCGGCGGGGTAGCCGTTGTTCAGGACCCACAGGATACCCTGTTTTCAAGCATGTCCCTGAGCGCAATAGCGCACGTTGAAGTCGATCACGTCGTGCCGCTGTCCGCCATTGGCCCTCTGCTGGTGCATCTGGCGCATGAGCAGACAGCAGCAGAAGGGAGTTATCCCGTCCCCAGAGATATGGAGATGGAAACAAGGCTGGCAGCAATGGAAAAGAGCGCAATGCAAAATGGAGAGCACGTCGGAACACCTTCGGTCTTTTCCTGCCCGGAGTGTGGTGGGGTTCTCTGGGAAATGCATGATGGAAATTTGCTCCGCTTCCGGTGCCGGGTCGGCCACGCTTTCTCTGTTGATAGTGTACTGGCGGGGCAGTCCGAGGCCGTAGAGGAAGCGCTCTGGACAGCACTCAAAACCCTCGAAGAGAATGTGAGCCTCTCACGTCGCATGGCAAAAAATGCGCACGAAGGGGGAAAATACTGGCTGGCTAAACGATTTGACCAAAGAGTGCGGGAAGCAGAGCAGCACGCGGCGCTCATTCGAAAGGTCTTAGTGGGAGGCGGCATGGATACGACACTCAACACGGACGCCGAACTTGCGGCGAGCGAAGAGCAAGGCACCATTGTCACTTCCAGTGAAGACTCTCAAAATCAGGGGTAGCCGTTAGAAGGGGAAGAGACAGGCTATGAGCAAAGCTGAAAAGGAAGAGGGAAAGGATGGAAGCCTGGTCGTGATTGGTTCCTCGGCAGGAGGCATCGAGGCCATCTCCACCCTGGTTAGTACCTTGCCTGGAGATTTTCCCGCGCCGATTGTCCTGGCCCAGCACCTCGATCCCACTCGCCCCAGCAATCTGGACATGATTATCCGGCAGCGCAGCACCCTACCCGTCGAGCTTGTCACCTCGAGGAGCCGTCTTGAGCCGGGGAAGGTGTACGTGGTGCCGTCGAATCGGCAGGTTTCCATTCTGGACGGGCATGTCGAGGTACAGGAAGATGCCCATATACGAACTCGTCCGCGCCCTTCAGTGGATCTCTTGTTCGCAAGCGCCGCCGAAGCCTATGGAGATCGCCTGATCGCGGTGATACTGACAGGCTCCGGCTCTGATGGCGCTGCCGGGGCAGTGGAGGTCAAGAACGCGGGCGGGACCGTTCTTGTGCAGAATCCGCAGACGGCGCTTTACCCGTCTATGCCCCTGGCACTGCCGCCATCTATCATCGATAGTGAGGCCGAACTGGAGCAAATGGGTCCCTTGCTTTACGAACTGCTTAC
>DASTKD010000412.1:0-8434 GCA_035716135.1 Ktedonobacteraceae bacterium | reverse complement strand
CAAACAGCAGAGCCGAAAGCTGGCTCATGCCGGTCAACCGCGAACGCAAGCGCAGTAGAATGCGAGCCTCAACAGTGTTTTCCTGGAAGAACCGAGCCTCAACAGCAACGCACAAAGCAGCGCGTACACAGGGTCTTTCAGGTCTAATTCAGGTCAATACTTTACAATCGAAGCAGGATACTACCATCGATAGTTTTCTCTCTACATCGTTCACTATTGACTATCTGACATTGGGGAGGGACAGCTATGTTTTCGCAGAAAAACCATTTTGTTGGGTGGCAATCTCTTTGCCTCATCCTGCTTACCATCCTGCTGGCAGCCTGCTCCACAGGTGCAAGTTCACCCGCGTCTCCGTCTCCCACCGCACAAAAAACGGTTCCGGCAACGATACCCACGTCTCCTACGCCAGACATAACAGGGCCGACTGCGCCCGGTCTGAAAAACTGCCAGCCTGAATCGCCCCTGGACTACTCTTCAGTCGGGCCGGAGATGCAGGGTACGGGCATCCATGCTGAACTCTGGGCGCTGATCCAATCAACATCAGGCATTCCACCTGTGGCTAATACACTGGTGAAGATCGTCTGGCGAATGACTGGCAGGGGCTATTTTAGCATTGTGGCTTCGGGTCCTTCTGGTATGAAAGTATCGCCTTCACAGGGGCCAGACGGGCATATGGGTTCAAACTGGAATCGTCCAGGCGATGAGTGGGGCAGCGTCTTCACATTTCCCATAGCTGGCTGCTGGGACCTGCACGCCACGCGCGACAACGCATCCGGCGATGTCTGGCTAAAGGTAGTAGTCCGTTAAACATCCTCTTTTTTCAGCGTGACACCCAGGGGAAGAATGCTGACACCCGCTTCTGATACTCTTTATAAGTGGGGTGTCCGGCGAGCAGGTGGCGTTCCATCAAAGGAATACTGGCTCCCAGGAAGAGCAGCAGAATGGTAAGCGGGCCAATAATGACCCACCAGAAATTTGGATAGGCCAGTGGGACAAAAAGGTACAATCCCCACCAGAAGAGGACTTCACCAAAGTAGTTCGGATGACGCGAAAGCGACCACAACCCCGGGGGGATCACCTGCCGCGCCGCTCCTGGCTTGCGACGAAAGCGCCGCATCTGCCAGTCCGCCGTTCCCTCGATAAGCACGGCGCTCAACACGACCAGCGCGGCCACCACATCCAGCCAGGTCAGTTGAGCGTTGCGGTCGCTCAGCGTCGGCCACAGCGCCAGGCTACCCAGAAAGACCAGCACGGTAGGCATCAGGTGAATCCCCAGGAAGCTCGCGGGCCAGTAAAAAACGCCTGTCTGTTTGCGAATATCGCGGTAGCGCCAGTCTTCGTGACCCAATCCGCGCCACTGCATAGCCCAGTTCGTCGTCAGGCGTATCGCCCACAGACAGAGGAGCGCGAAGATGAGGACGTGGCGCGGATTGGCGAACCCATTTGAGCCGGGTTGCAACAGCCAGAAAAGCGCGATAGGTACCGGCACGACACTCCAATAGGGATCATACATGCTGGAATTGCTGATAATCACGCTGAAGACGAAGATCACGATGGTTGCCGCCAGGTCGGCCAATGCCACAACGACAACCGGCGGCTGAGCGCGAAACCAGATACCCACGCCTACAGCCGCCGCGCCCGCCAGCACATAGGCGGCGATCACAAGCAGAAATGCTTTGGTCATCTTCATAGCAAGAAGCATAGCACATGCATTCGGACATCTTCAAGTGAAAGAGGATATCCATTTCTTGCTCTCAGATTCCTTAAATAAAAGGAGCAGATGTAACCTGCTCGCGTATAGATAGAAGGGTATAGTTGTCCCATACCCGCCTCTACCAGTATGGCTACGCTGCCTCTCGCGCGTTGCATAACCGCGCGATGAGTAGCCAGATAGAGGATCACGCCACAATCTGCCAGCATGAAAGGGGGTGATGCTGGAGCAAGAAAGAACCCCGACGTATTACCTCTCTTTTCATTTCTGGACGGAATGCCATCCGTCCAATACTTCTCTGCCTGGCAAAGGACTGAGAAGATCCATCTATTTGACTTTGAGAAAGTGAGGCCAATCCATGCATCTCACATCCCGCTCAAAGGTGAGCATTCTCCTCGCATTCGTTGCCCTCGTCACCCTTGTTGGTGGTCTCTGGGTAACGAATATGCAGTACGGCGGTTCCCCGGCTCATGCCGCAAGCACGCCGATGCATATCGACTGCTCGACGGGCAATCCTATCTGTACAGACATCGCCGATTCCTCGCGGATATTCGGCCACTACACCGGACACGATGAGCCGGCGGAAACTTTCTACTCCAACCTTGCCGGTTCGGGCAATCGCATGAGATGGCAACTGACCCTCCCACGCGATCCCTCCACCAGCAACCCGTTGACGGCAGGGAAATCCTATAACTTCGAGTTGCACCCGGCGTTCTGGTTTAGCATGGTCATGTGTGATACGCAGTCTGACCCCAACCAGATCAGCACTTGCGCGCCCGACACCGACAAGAACATCGTCGATCCGACCGTCAGCCTCAAGCATCCGGGAACAGCGTTCATGGAGATGCAGTTCTATCCTCCCGGCTGGGTTCCTAACGGTCTCGGAGCCTCTGGCACCAGTTGCGACCCCACACGGTGGTGCGCGGCGCTGAACATTGACAGCCTCTCGGACAACCCCGTCACCGGCCAGAACAACAATCCGGCCTGCGCGGCTGCGGCTGGTCTGGAGTACGTCAATTTCGCCATCATCACCAAAAATGGTGTGCCACAGGCACCCATCAGCCCCCTGCTCGCCAATCTCTCGACCTTCAGAGCAGACCCGCAGAAGGCGCTGTTCATGAATTCGGGCGATACTATCGGCGTGACGATGCGCGATACGCAGCACGGCCTGCGCATCGACCTCAATGACCAGACCAGCGGGCAGAGTGGTTTCATGGTAACAAGCGCGGCCAATGGGTTCGCCCAGGTACGCTTCGATCCCAATGGCACAAACTGTGACGTGGCTACCCACAACCTGCCCTATGACTTCCACCCTATGTACAGCACCTCGTCAGAGAAAACCCACGCCACCTGGACAGCCCATGCCTTCAGCGTTGGTTTCTCAGACGAAATCGGCCATTTCGACTTCTGCACGGGTACGAACGCCATCACCCCCCAGGGCACATGTCCCGCGGGCAATACCGAGGGAGGCGCAGGACCCAATAATGAGCCGACCGATGCCGATGATGTGGGTTGTTTCCCGGCCAGTTCCTCCTTACTCATTCAGGTAGCTGGCTGTACCGGCTCAAATGCAGGCTTCGACGGCCAATCCTACCAGCCGCGCTGGCCTGACGGCAACACGAAGCTGCATCCAACGCCGATCCGTTTCACCAGTCCGCTGACGGGTTCGAGTTTCAGCACGAACTACAACCGCTACGCCTTTGAAACGGACCTGGCCGCAGTCGAAGCACAGTTCGCGGGTAGCTGCGATGTACTGACCGGCGCTGGCTGTTCTCTGCTGCCGCCGACTGATGATTGCTTTGGCCCGAAGGGAACGCCTCCCTGCGCGCCTGCCGCTTTCTATCCGTTCTACAGTATCCAGAACGTCAACGGTCGATGCGTCTGGCAATTGGGCAACCACATCCCAGGCAGCCTCAACGACTTCCACCAGAACGCCGAGTATGGAACACTGCTCGCCATTCCTATCGTTCTGCAAGGCGGAGGAGTCGTCTTCGCCTTCGAAGATTTCCGGCAGGTCTTCTCGAGCAACCCCTGCCGCGCATAGCCTTCCGGTTTGCTCAATCGGCGATACAATGTAGCCACGAGGGGCCGCTTCTCAAGCGACCCCTCTTTCCTTTATAGAGCAAAAGGGAACTTTCCCATGCCAGAGAACGTCTTCAGATTGGGAATATTCCCTGATGAATATTCCCGGCCAGAACCAATCTTGTCATCCTGAGCGCAGCGAAGGATGACAGGGGATTGCCGGTCTTGATTGGCAATGTTCATTAGAGATAGCCAGAAGTTCAAATGAGAGCAGGAGGAGCCAACATGCACGCGATTGACGCGCCCACACACACAAAATGGTTGTTCATCGTAGTATTTGTCACTGTAGGTGCATTCATTCTGACGGCATGTGGTACGAACACTAGTAATAACAGCGCCACCGGCACAGCATCTACTCCATCGCCAACGCCTTCCACGACGCCTACCGTTCAGACAGTGCGGGGATATGGTACTGCTTATGGCTGTCCAGGCGACGTGGTAGTAAGCAATGCGCCTGCGCCAGCTAACGTTATTGTACGGCCCGGCAAGGGGCAGACCACCTTTTCCGTCCAACCGGGTGATGTGCTGGAAGTTCAGATGCCGTTCGGCATAGCCTGGAGGAGCCAGGATGTGTCCGGCAGCGTGATTCAACTGCAATCGCCTTCCGGTTACGTCTCAAAGCCGGACAATGCCTGTATCTGGCGCTACGTTGCGAAAGGCACCGGCGCAGTTAAGCTTACCTTCACCGGCACAGTCCTGTGCAAGCAAAATCTCCACTGTGTCCTGGCAGAAATGATTGACGAGTTTACCATCAAAGTAGCTTAGCTCCTTGCTCTTTTCAGACTATTCGTGATACAGTTCCATTGAAATCCTCAGGAGGTAATTTAGTCTCATGACTTCGCCAGTGTGTTAAGGAAGGTCAGCAGGAGCATAAATTCCGTTGTAGGCCGGGAATAGACGATGTTCCTGGCTCCGGCTGATCGTTCCCTTTTCTTGATGCGGAAGCGTGTACCGTTGCGCTTCGCGTCGGGAATAGCGCACATAAAGGATCGAAGATGAGTTCACTTACCAGACAAGAGCAACTGCGCCTATTGATAGATGAACAGCAGGAGCGCATTCGCCAGACTTTTCCTGCTAACAGGGATAGTGCCGTTGTTGCTCTTACACGCGCCAGAGATTGGCGCTATCTCAATTTGCAAGGTACGTTGAATGCCGTTACGAAAACGGCTCCCGCGCATAACTCCTATCTGTACCTTTCAGGCTGGCATAAGGCACTCCAGTTATGTTTTGGCGATGCCGTCAAGCCTTCTTCTGTTTCTCCTCTTATTACTGATAGCACGCTCGATGCCTGGGCCGATGAGGTCCTGCTGGAGTGTGATCGTCTGTCAGCAGGTGAGCAAGTTCTCGCGTATTGTGAGACCGGCTTCATGAGGATGCAGCAGGCAGGGCAGAAGGATTTCTCAGCCTGGGTAGCCAGCAAGAACATGCCGACTGAATGGAGAGAGCGCGAAGACCTGGCATGGTGGACGAATGCGCTTGCCAGAACCCACGAGCGCGAGATGCAGGAACTGGCCGTAGAAAAAGTATCTCTCCAGCCACAACTCGACGCCTTTGCCAGCGAGTGGCAGGCAGATGGGATCGTCTATCGAACGACACCAGAGATTGACGACTATTATATGCGCCTGGGCATGGCGCGGGTAAAGAGCATGACCTGTCACTTCCTGTATCCTGCTCAAACTGTAATCGGCGGTTGCACGGTTGAATTGTATAGAAATGCGCTGGCCGTTCTCATCGGCCTGGCTTTGAAGCGCCTCGACCTGTGTAGAGCATTTGTGGCGCAGCATCCTTCATCTGCTTTGAGAGCTTTGTTAGCTCCTTCTTATGCGATTGATGCGCTGACGAGGCTGCTATCTGAAACGCTCCGAGTTGAGAGCGCGGCTATTCGTCATGTAGTAGATGTCTATAGCCTTGCTCATGAAAATGTCTCCTCTCACTATTCGGTAGCGAGTACGCCCGCGCCTCCATTGCTGCGCCTCGGTGAGCAGCAGCTTGTCTGGTCGCTGACGGGGCTATTGAGCGAACCGTTTCTTTTTCTCACACGGGAACTGAAGCGGCGATACTCCTATGAGTACCATACGGCCTCTCACCAGCATGAAGAGGTCTTCCGGCAGGACCTGTATCGTCTTTTTTCGGATAAACGCTTCGTGAGAAGCGCTGGCAGCGTCGAACTCAGAGGGACGCAGGGCGACCTGACGACGGATGTCGATGCCCTCATTTTTGATCGCAAGACCGGAGCGCTGGCCCTGTTTGAACTCAAGTCTCAGGACCCTTTCGCCTATTCGCGCCAGGAGCGGATCAGGCAGCGGGACTACTTTCATAACGCGGGGAAACAGGTGTTGGTTTGTGTGCAATGGCTGAATCGCAATGGAGCCAACGCATTGCTCACGCGCCTGGACCCAAAGCTCGTGAAGCGTTTGAAGGCGCAGAAAACCTACATTTTTGTGCTTGGTCGCTATCTCGCCCATTTTTTTGATGGATCAGAGTTTGACCGGCGCGCCGCCTGGGGAACATGGCCCCAGGTGTTACGATTGGTGAATGAAGCGTCCTTCGGGGCTGAAGATGCGAATCCAATTCAGTCCTTACACAACAAACTGATGAAGGATACTCCGCTAGCCCTGTCCAGTCCCGCTCCTGAGGCGCAGGAGATACCGTTAGGAGAGAGTAAGGTATACGTCTATCCTGATTTTCAGACGTATAAAAATTGGGTTGGATAGGTTGAAGCGAGGCCCGAAGGCGACGGCGCAGGAGTATGGGCAAAAGGCGACCGCAAAGGTGTGGAACACAAGGCGACCGCAAGGGTCGCCTCTACTATGAACGGGCCTGGGGAGCTACTTCCGTCGTCTTAGTAGAGGCGACCCTTGCGGTCGCCTTTCCCATCCCGAAAGCACCCTTCGATTTTCGTCCGTCTCAGTTTACTCAGGCTACCTGGTGTATGTCGGACTCTTCACCAGATTCCTCTTCCAGATGTTGAGCCTTCGCCTCGCCGCTGGTCAGCGGCGGGAGCGGGGGCAGCGCAAGCACGAGGTCGAAATCATCATCCGCCGCGATACGGTTGAAGCGTTCCAGGCCGCAATCGAGGCAGCGATGGACGAGGACATGCTCGCCTTTACGTCGCTGGAAACTGCCGGCGGGTTCCATACTGCCTCCACAGGCGCTCATGCGATCTCCCGGCCTCCGGTCATCGACATGACGCGAGAACAGGCAAAAAGGACAGTGATTGCGGTGATGCGAACCGTAAGCAGGCGGGCAGACAAAACGATGGCAATGCCTGCACTTGAAAACCTCTTCAGTGGAGGCTCGCTGCTTGCGCACAAAGCGCGGTCGGGCGTACTCCTCTTCACCCGAACGCGGAACTTTCCGATATGTTTTTCCCAATGGTGGATCTCTTCTTTCGCTTCGACAGGTTGTACATCAGTTGAGGCATCGAAGGCGCGGCAACACTGGTCGCGCAATACGAAAGGACAAGATCCATTGTGGTTCTTGAATATGACCATTTACACATAAAACAGGCTCTTTCTAGTTACTGGCTTGAAGGCGATTCCCCTGCGGGTAGCGCTATGTTCATCTTGCATGGAACAGCAGGGCATACAGAAATGCCCGGTGAATAAAGGGGTAATGAGGCGCAGGAGAACTGCATCTAGAAAGAAGCCAAAGTGAGGTAGACAGGCAACAAAGGTGAAAAACAATACCCACTTGACCCAGAGGATAACACTACTCGCAACCTGAGACGACATACGAACCAGAACAGAACCTGCACATGAATGAGTTGCAGGCTCAAATCTCTGTCACTATCTATTTTCGTCTCTCAAGTCGCAAAGCAAGTCGTTTATCCGCAGTTCGCTGCGCGACAAACATTGGGCGTGGGTTGCATCAAAACTTCACCTTTCATGAGGCTTTTGTGTTGCCTGTATGCAAGGATAACAGGCTTTTTATAAGAAGTCAACCGTTTGTAAGCAGTCTGCCGCACAATTCCATACATTGCATCTTTTCTCTTTCCTGCGAATCCTGCAATGCCAGAGCAAATAAACGTACCGATGAATGGAGAATGACGATTTCATTTGCATCGAGAGGCACTCCCTCGCCATATTCAAAGCTTCCCATGATCTGATACAGTTTGCTTTGCAAGTTTGTGATCGTCTTCCTGGCAAGCTCAATTTTTGGAAGTGGTGCCTGCTGCATCACCAACGCTTGCTCCAGAAGCAAGAGGGACTTCTTCATCAGCAACAACTCATCCAGAGTGAACATAAGACAGGGAAGTTTCATTGATCCGACACATTGGCGCGGCTGTTTCATTGTCGTCCTCTCTTCTACATCAGATAGTTGTCGTAATGACTTACGCTTAGAAAATCTTCTTTCACCGGTAATTCACAGCCAAGATTACCACAAACATTCGTAACTAGTCAATATAAGTAGCAACTTCAAATTACATATTTGTAAGTTGCTATCTGGCGATGGAATATTCAAGATATTTACTTACTGGTATGATAAAAAGAAAAAAAGGTCAATCGAATGCTGAGGTTAAAGGTCAAAGAGGTTGCTCAGGCTAAAAAAATATCCATGCATCGCCTTTCATTGAAATCTGAGGTAAGCTATCATGTTATTCGAGAGATCTTCAATAACCCCTACAAAATAATTAGCACC
>DASTKD010000411.1:0-8325 GCA_035716135.1 Ktedonobacteraceae bacterium | reverse complement strand
TCGGCGAAACTTTGCTGGCCGGTATAGCGCAGGCGCACAACGGAACGATAGCGGGGTGACAGGCTCGAGATGGCTCGTTGCAATTTCTCCTGGAGTTCGTGATGTTCGGTGATCTCTTCGGGCAGGGGGCTGGGATCGCGCAACGAAGCTAACCACGATGCGTCTTCTTCATCTTCGTTCGATTCCAGAGCAGAAAAAGGAATACTGCGTTTGCGCCGCAGTTCATCCAGGCAGCGATTGCGGGCAACCTGGAACAACCAGCTACGCAATGGCTTATCCTTCTTGAGGGTGGGCAACGACAGATAAAGTTGGAGAAATACATGTTGCAAAACATCGCAACCTTGATCGTAGTCACCCAGGATGTTACAGATAAAATTTAACAGGGGCGGGCGATAGCGCTGTACGAGTGTTTCAAAGGCACGCTGGTCATCAAGAAGACTTTTCTGAGCCAATATACCATCGGGGCAATCCTGTAAAGACATTTTCGTATATTCTGCTATTTGCATGACGTTGATACTTCCTTTCTACATGGTGCCGTTCTTTTCGCCCGGCCTTAGCAGTATCACACGTCTCAAGCATAATAAGTTCCAGTGTAGATTACAAGTGATTATTAGAGTGATAAACTCTTCCTTTAGTTGCTCTAAGTGACAACTAACATAGATTAGTATGAGGCCGCTATTTATTAGAAGAATAGAGCGTTTTTTTAATCTTATTCTAAGGTATTATTTCGTTTATACTGTGATTTTTCATCTCTCAGGCGAGAAGGGTCTCAATGTTTTCAAGGAGTTTGGTAACAGCAAACGGCTTACGTATGAGGAGAATGCCGCGCTTGCGTATCTCTTCTACCGGAGGATTGCGCGCGCTCATCAAAATGGTCTGGATATGTTTGAGGCGTTCAATGGAGCGGAACCAGTCATGCAGTTCGAGGCCATTCATATCGGGCAGGCTATAATCAAGAATGAAGAGGTGCGGGGTGAGTTTATTGATAGCGTTGAGCGCATCACGCGCATTGACATGGTGAATAGCAAGATGATTCGTCTGCTGGTGAATAATCTGCACAAGCAAATACCCGATATCCTCGTCATCTTCGACTATGAGAATCAATTTTGCGGGATTGTGATTGGTTGATCTGGGCGCGAAATACATATTTTTGAAATTCCTCTCCAGCCTCGTTGTTTGTGAGAAACCTGCGCTATTTACAACACGTAGGGCAAAAGCAAGGTGTTTCACAAATACTAGCTTGATAATATTGAAGAGATTATATCATGTCTTTTCCTTGAATAGTTCCGTACAAGTTCTGCCACGCTCACTTCCGTTCCTTCCCCTACCAGCCCGCAGCCTGCCGCGAGTCGCCCAACCACTCGCGCGGACATGACTCCGGCGGCGCGTAATGGTTCCAGACCTGCGCTCTGTATCCTTTTGGAGAGACGTTTTCCCTCGCTATCCAGTATGAGCGGTACATGCGCGAAAGTTGGGACAGGAAAGCCCAGCGCTTCGTAGAGCAATATCTGCCTTGCTGTCGATGCAAGCAGGTCCGCGCCACGCACTACCTGGTTGATATGCATGAGGGCATCATCGACGACGACCGCGAACTGGTAGGCGAAAATGCCGTCAGCGCGGCGCACGATGAAGTCGCCTGTGACGTTCTGGACGTGTTGTTGCTGCTGGCCCATGAGCAGATCATGAAATGTTACGATGCGCTCATCATCCACGCGAAAGCGCAGCGAGGGACGACGGCCACTGGCTTCGTGTTGGCGGCGCTGATCGTCGCTCAGGTTGCGACAGGTGCCGGGGTAGCGCGGGCCTTCGTCCTCGTGGGGCGCGCTGGCGGCGCGCGCGATTTCAGCGCGGCTGCAATAGCAAGGGTAGATCAATCCCGCGTCTTGCAGCCGTTGCAAACAGGCGGCATAGATGCTCTGTCGCTCGCTCTGGATATAGGGCGCATAAGAACCGCCAACATCGGGACCCTCGTCCCAATCGATGCCGAGCCAGCGCAGATCGTCTAACATGTGCCACGTCGCACCCTGGCGCACGCGCGGGCGATCCAGGTCTTCTATGCGCAACACGAACTGGCCGGCAACGCAACGCGCGAATAGCCAGGCCAGCAGGGCGGTGCGCAGGTTGCCCAGGTGCAAGTCGCCCGTCGGGCTGGGGGCATAGCGACCTCTTACTATCTCTAAATCTGACATCGCTCCGACCAGGGGCAGGGGCCAGTTTCAGCATTGGGGCCGCGTCGCGCCGGATAGATGCGAAACTCGGCCAGCAAATCAACCAGCGCGCAGACTGGCAAACCTACCACATTAAAATAACAGCCATCAATGCGCTCGGTGGGCTGGAACGAGGGATGCTGGATGCCGTATGCGCCTGCTTTATCCAGCGGGTCGCCGGTAGCGATGTAGGCCATGATTTCGGGTATGCTATAGTTGCGCATCAACACAGGAGTGATACAGCTTGCCGAGAGCATGGCGCGTCTGCCCTGGATGGAGCCGCTCACGGCAATGCCCGTCACCACATAATGCCAGCGTCCGCGCAGGGACAGCAATAGCTCGCGCGCGTGCCTCTTATCGCGCGGCTTGCCCAGCACTTGCTCATCCAACAGAACGGTTGTATCAGCGCCAATGACGGTGCAGCCTTTGGTCTCCGGTAGCGTGAGCGCGGCGGCGGCCTTATGTTTCGCCAGCCATTGCGCCAGTTCCTCGAGGGGGCCGCTATACCTTTCCTGCATGGCATCCTCGTCGGATGGCGAAATGCAGACGCTGAAATCCAGGCCGAGCAGGTGCATGATCTGGCGGCGGCGCGGCGAACTCGAGGCCAGTAATAAGAGGTGTGATGATATCATACGGATTGACGCTCCAGCACCGCTACACATTCGATATGCGCCGTCTGGGGAAACATGTCCAGCGGCTGCACCGAGCGCAGGCGGTAAGTAGAATGAATGTGACAGAGAATATGTAGATCACGCGCCAGCGTGGAGGGGTCGCACGAGACGTAGACGATGCGCGCGGCGGGATGTTGCGCCAGCGTGTCGAGGACTGAACGCTGGCAACCGGCGCGCGGCGGGTCTATCACCAGCCCGTCAATGTCTGTTTCCAGCGCGGGCAAGACATCCTCTACCTTGCCTTTATGTATCTCCACATTGCCAACTTCGCGCAAGTTCCACTGCGCGTCCTTGATGGCGCTGGCCGATTCCTCGATGGCGATCACTTTGCCAGCGCGCCGCGCCAGCAACAGCGAGAAGGTGCCAACGCCGCAGTAAGCATCGACGACGGTCAGCTGACGTGCTTTGCGCGGGGCGTCACTGAGCAAACCGTCAAGTACCATGTGCAACATTTTTTCAGCCTGGGCCGTATTGGTCTGAAAAAACGAGCTGGGCCGGATGCGAAAGGTTTCGCCTGCCAAACATTCTTCCATCGTCTCGCCGCGCACTTCCAGCCCCACCTCTTGCAATTGCTGCGCGACATTCGCTTCCGGTGAAGGCTGGATCAGCACCTGACCGCTAGCGGCTCCGCAGCGTACCAGGGCTTGAGGACGCGCGTTGGATACTGTACTGAGTACAGCCAGGGCGCGATTGATCTGTTCGTGCGCGATGGGGCAGTTTGTAAGCGGCAGCACGCGATGCGATGCCCTGGCGGTCAATCCGGGCTGCCCGTCGCGGTTGACGGAGAAGCGCATATGGTTGCGATAGCCCCAGGGGTCATCACATGGCACTGTATCAAGCAACGGTGGATCAACGAAGCCGCCGATTTCACGCAACAATTGCGCCACCAGCGAGCGTTTCCAGGCCAACTGTGCCACATAGTCCATGTGTTGCAACTGGCAGCCGCCGCATTCGCCGAAGACGGGGCAGCGCGGCTCGACGCGCAGTTGCGAAGAAGCATGGACTTCTGTTATCCACACACGCGGCGGGCGCGGTTTCCAGCGCCTCCTGTGGCGTTTGGGAGGGACGTTGGCGAACTCTTGCACGGCAATCGTCACCTCTTCGCCCGGTAGGCCGGCAGGCACAGGCAACAGGCGCATCTGCTGCTCGCCATCTTCAAGAGGTATTGTAATTGCGCCCAGCGCATCCCCTTTGTCATTCAATGCTTGCAAGATTACGCGGTGATAGCTGATGGTTGGCGGATCGTTATTCATTTTTTCGTAGATTCCAACATCTGGCGTATGGTTTGCGCCATCTCATCTTCAGGATCAATGCGCTCGGCCTCTTCCAGCACAGCCTGCGCCCGTCGCAACTCTCCCATGTCTAACAGGATACCGGCAAGCATTGCGCGCAGGTGAGCAGACGTGGGATGCAAGCGTGTTCCTTGCTCCACAACGGCATACGCTTTTTGCAGTTCATGTCTGCCAACATAGATAATGGCAAGCTCAGAAAAGCCACCACTATTCTGTGGTTCCTCCTCGATGGCGCGTTGGTAATAGACCTCGGCCTCTACGTCATTCTTGAGCAGTCGATAGGTGCGAGCTATATTAAACCAGCCGCGCTCATGACGAGGAGCCAGTTCCACAACGCGCAGGAAGTGGCGCAATGCTTCTTCGTAGCGTTGGCGATCTATAGCCAGGTTCGCCAGGTCGTTTTCGATTTCCGCCTCCACCTCGCGTGTCGGATTAGCTCTCAACGCTGCTTCAAGCAGGCTCTGCGCCTCGTCGTATGCTCCCTGTTGTGCCTTCACTTCACCCAGTAGCACGTAGGCCAGCGGCGTCTGATCTTTTTCCAGTGCTTCGCGCAGGCGCGTTTCCGCCAGCTCGAAAAAGCGGCGCGAGCGTTCCTGCAAGCCTGCCTCTTCATACCCGGCGGCCAGCGCGGACTCTACCGCGCCAAGCTGCTGCAACATAGCGATATGGCGATGATCTTGCGGGAAACGCCGCTCCCATTGCTCGAGATAAACCATCGCGCGCTCATTATTGCCAATGCTGGTAGCGCGACCGGTCGCGTCGGCATACATATCAAAGTCCAGCGGCAATTTGACCAGCAGCGCATCGAGGTAGTGCATGGCCTGGACGGTGCGCCAGATGATTTCTTCATAGCTCTGCTGTCCATCGGGGTCGGTCGGTTTTTTCGTCTGCATGATATTCTGGATGGCATCTTCATGCTCTTTCAAGCGTTTTTGAATGTCAGCAAGCCCTAAACCCTGCGCGTTTGCGCCCTCGTCGGTCACGCGCTGGATGCGCCATGCTCCATCTTCCTGCGTAAGCGTATAGCTCGACCAGAACCAGTGCCTGCCTGTTTCTCTCAGCACGGCTGTTCCCATCGGCATCTCAAGCAGCGTGCCGCCGAGGGGCGTTTCCGTCAATTCGAGCGACCAGCACATCTCGACTTCGCGGCGAGACGCCGAACTGAGAAACGAGCCGGGGAGCCAGAGCGCGCTCTGGTTATGCTCGCGTTCGCGGATGACCGTCACTTCAAAGCGAGCCGGGTGCGCTTCATCGGCCCACTTAAAGCGGCGTTCAAGCCACTCGTCGCGCGGTAATCCTTCGCGGATGGGATTGTCAGCCGCGAGCAGGTCGTAAAACAGGCCATAATCGCCCAGCGACCAGCCTCCAATGGCGTGCGTCACCATTTCGTCCGGCTCCATGTTGGGATTGATAAAAGTGCGGCCCCGATCTTCACCTGCATCCGTCGCGTCAAACACCAGTTGTTGGACGGTAGGCAGATGGTGTCGATAATCCTTATACGGAGCCGTTTTGCGCAATCTGTTGACTTCAAGCGCGTCGAGGATCATGCGCCGTCCCTCCGCCAGCGTGCAATCGGTCATAGCCACCGGGTTGCCCATCATTTTGGTTATGCCCGTCGCCATTTCATTGATATATTCTTCCGCGTGGCGCTTATTGCTAATCTCGGTATGAAAATCCTTAATACCATTTTGCCAGAAGTCGAGCAAAAAGTTCAGGATGCGCACTTCGCCATACTCAAAGCCCTGCTCCCAGCACAGGATGATTTCTATTTCGCCCATCTCGCGCATGATGGGAACCACGCCTTTCCAGAAACGCGGAGCATAGGAGGCGACAGGCGCGGCGGCTCGCTCCGGTTCAGGCGTCCAACTGGGATAGATTTTGCTGCCCGCGAGTTGAATGAGGGCGCGGCGCGCCTCTTTGCGCACGGCCTTATCGGGAGCCAGTTCGTTGAGAGCCAGCAGCACGTCGGCTGCATCCATATCTCGCTGCTTTACCAGCGCCTTTAGCAAGGCTAATTGGGTATTCTCGACGTTGCTCGTAATCGAGGCCAGGGCCGTTTCCGCCTGTACGCGGCTGTTGCTAGTGTGCAGTGATTCCGCTATGCTATGCCGTTGCTCAAGCAAATGCTGTAAATGCGCATCATCGCCCTGTGGGACGATGGGTTGTTGTGAATTCTTCGATGTCATGACCTGTGTTCTTCCCTCGTTTATGTCAGCGCGCTGGTTTGCGGATTGCGCTTGCTATTGACTACGATTGTATCATGAGGGGCAAGCGCGGTGCGGCAGTGGTAGTATGCTTAAATAAAGCGTATGGGGCTTCCAACATGGTAAGAATAAAGGTCAAAGAGATAGCAAAGAGCAAGGGGATAAGCCAATCCAAGCTGTCTCGTCTGGCAGATGTGAATGTATCGACGCTTCAACGTATTTACAGAAATCCTACTGACACCAACATCAATATTTTCACACTTGAGAAAATCGCAAAGGCTCTAGGAGTTGATGTGTCAGAACTTATTGAAAGCACTTCCCAGTAATAACCCCGCATTATTACTTCCATCTCTGTGCTGGCGAGGCAGGACCCGCGCGACCTGCAAGATGAAAAGCGGCAGCGCGGCGCAGTAGAAGTAGGATGGCAGGCTGCGCCAGGCGAAGAAGAGGGGCAGCACGGCCAGCAGCAGGGCGGCTTCCGGGCGAGATTTGCAGATACGCCAGTACCAGGCAATGCAGAAGAGCATGGCAAGGGCTTCGAGCGCACTATAGACAAGGGTAGGCAACACCGGCGTAAGACTGAGCGCGACAAGGCCGACGCCCAGGGGGTACATGGGATCGATGATAGGAGCCAGCACACCGGCCAGCCATGCATGAGGGTTCCAGAGAATGAATGGCAGGTTGATCGCCAGCATCAAAAGCACTGAGATGCCCACGCGCAAGATGGCTTCTTTCAGGTTATAGTGACGCCGGATCATGATGGCGTAAAAGGGGAGAAATAGCCACGCGGGCTGCTTGGTAGCCAGCGCCAGTCCCAGGCTGAGAGCAGACCACCAGCGTCTCTCTCGCAGCAACCAGGCCAGGAAGATCAGCAGGATATAGAGCATATCAGCGTTGCCATTCAGTACCGAAGTCAACATGCTGGCGTTTGCCAGCGATAGCAACAGCAGCCAGGGACGCATTTCAGGGCGCACTACTTTCCAGCCAATGAGTACAATCAGCACATAGCAGATGAGATAAAGCGGCAGGGCATTATTGGTTCCGAGCCAGACAAAGGGTAAAAGCGAGAGAAACGAGAAGGCGGGATAGCTCACTTTTGACTCAAATTCTGGCGCGTTGCCTGTTTTGAGATCGTGCGCAAAAACGCTGTTTATTTGATCGGGAGTAGGATAGCTGGCGCTGTTAGCAAATTGTCCCTCGCGCAGCGGCGTCGTCCAGATGGGCAGGATGGAGAAACGCCGCGCGACGCTCAGAATGTTGGAGTCCGTATAGGGATTATGGCCCTCGGTAAGCAAGATCGCGGCGTTCATATCAATCGAAGTGCCATCGTTGCGGTAAATGGGCGTCATGAAAAAGCCCATGACCGTTGTGGCGACTATCTCAGTCGCGCCTCCCAGAGAGGTGATAAGCAGGAGTATTACGATGATACGCTGCCAGCGGCGCGGGCGTTTCTGCGCTGTAACTGGCTCCTCCCCCATTTTCAAAGGAGTCGGGCGAAAGACCATCCACAGGGCGATTAAGCTGCCAGTAATCAGGCAGAACGAGATGAGGCTAATCCAGGGTGTGAGAAATGGCACAGGGGGCAGGTAGAGCGGGACAAGGGCGACAATTTCGTTAAGCGCCTGCAAAATCAAGGCCAGGCCAATCCAGCAGGCACGCCGTTGCAGGTCCATAATAAAAGAAGAATCGGGCGAACCGTCCTCTGTGAAGAAATAGCGCATGAACCGCTTTTTGCTGTGTTGGGGTTCAGGTTGAGATGAGACAGGCGCGATGGGCTGTTCAATTATCGTTTGCTCTGTCTCTTCGCGCATATTGCTTGCCTTTCGCCGGATACCATAATGAAATTTGCCGATCAAACACGGTAATGGTATAGAACGGCCTCTACGTTTCTGTAGGGACAAGGGGCGGGGTTGGGTGGATGCGGGGGCCTTGTGCTTGTCCTCGCGCGATT
>DASTKD010000410.1:0-3381 GCA_035716135.1 Ktedonobacteraceae bacterium | reverse complement strand
GTAAGCCCAGTGGGATCATCAGGAAAAGAAACCAGACGGGTAGTGTGAAAGCGCTAAGTCCAAACAGGCCATTGTTTCGGCTATGGTCATTATACGCTCCATCGATGCGAACTGCTTTCTCCCCATCGACCCTGCTCCCGTAGAGATTGACATCGCCCTGTACATAGGAGCCTTTCTGGAAAAGAATGCTCCCGCCAAACAACTTGATATTTCCGCTAACACCTCCATCAAGAATAATTGTGCTGCCAAAGGCCAGGATGCTACCATGCACCACTCCCTGCACAGAGACGGTGCCGCCCATAATCGTCACGTCGCTGCATAGTACGTCTGCCGGCCCGACGGTGATCGTGCCGCCGAAGGATGGCCTCTGGCTATTACTTGTGCAGGGACTTTGCCCGTCTGCCGCGAGTGCGGCAGGCGTCGCTGGCGAAAGAAAGCCACCTATCGTATTGGTAACGAACAGAGAAACGCACAAAACCCCGACCAGCAAGAGCAGGAACCTGAGTAATCGCGTCCCTTTCACCTTCAGCATATGTAGAACTCCCTACCATGACCATCCAGCCATGACCTGCGCCGCTTATGCTCCGCGTGGATAGCGCATAAGGCGAAGCCACATGCCCATCATAACCACTACGACTAAAGCAACCCCGGACAACAACCAGCTCTGGCTCGTGATGAGCGTCAGGCCCGCTTGCAGGTAGCCTGCCAGCAGGTACAGCACGTCAATGAAGCCGCTCAGAGTCGAGAGGAGGGACATGAAGAGTTCAGGTTGGAACAGGAACAAAAAAAGCAGCCCAATAGCGAGCGAACCGGTCGCTAAAAACGCTATTCCTGCTACCTTAGGGCCAGCCTTGCCCATACGTGCAAGGCGCGCCTGTTGCTGGCTCTGAATGTTTTCAAGCTGCTGCGAGATGCGTTTCTGCTGCTCGACGGCCCGCATGATACGCTCAGTAGAAATGCCGGAGTAGATACGGGCAGGCGTAGGTGGCAGCAACTTGTTGAGATGTGCTTGACGCCGTTCAAATGAATGGCAGCCAGAACACTGCTGCAAATGCTCTTGCAATTGAAGCCCATCTGGCCGTTCGGATTCAGTTTCACGCTGAGCGGTTAGCCGTTGTTTAGCGTCGCGGCAGCGCATCGACCTGTTCCTCCTCATTCAGATTATTATCCTTCATGTAGCGCGCCAGCAGTTCGCGCGCGCGGTGGAGACGCGCTTTAATCAGCGCGGGAGTCAAGTTCAACGCCTGGGCGATCTCGTCATAGGACAGATCATACCAGTAGCGCAAGACAATCACAGCGCGATATTTGCCGGGTAAACGGCCCAGATAGCCCTGTATCTCGTCCTGCTGTTCGCCTTCCAACGCCGATTGCTCAGGCCCGGCTCCCAGGTCAGCCACCCATTCCAGGAACGGCACATCTTCCAGTGGCAAGGCCAGGAAACGCCGCCGCCGCAGTTGATCGATAGCCAGGTGCGAAGCAATGGAAAGCAGCCAGGTGCTGAATTTGTGCTGCGGCTTATATGTCGCAAGCTGCGTATAGGCCCGCACAAATACCTCCTGCGTGACATCCTCCGCCTCCGTGACATTGCTTAACATCCGGTATGCCAGATTTTGCACAGCATCTTTATACCGCTCGACGAGCGTGGCGAAGGCATCCTGATCGCCAGCCAGTGTATGCTGGACGAGTTCTGCGTCACTGAGCGCCTCCACAATTACCCCTCGCGCATAGGTACCAGGCATACTTTGCACTCCAGTGGTAGCCTGCGAATCTACAACCCTCTCCCCGCTCGAAATACCCGGCGAAGACAACACCCCGCTATTTTGACGACGGCGCGCGCCTTTCGCCCGTGTCGGCAGAGAACCAATAACTCCCACCGCAGCAGAAGCATTTAGAGATGTTTCCATTTTTGTCACCGCTTGTTATACTTTTTTCTAGAAGCTAGTAGATAGTAATATCGGAAAAACAGCATCCGTTACTAATTACGAGCGATGTCTAAAAAAGTTGTAATCTCCTGCGCCAAGTTTAACATGCCCTGCCAAAACAGGCAAGGGTTCAGTACTTCAGTACAAATACGTATGATGAATTTATGTTCATCAACGGCTCTCTTTACATTGATTTATTACAAAATGTTCATCTTCACTCAGGGGTTTTTTAAGAAAGAGACCAGCGAGCTGTCATCCTTCGCTGCGCTCAGGATGACAGGCCAGACGAGCGCCTTTCAAACAACCTTCGAGTGAAAGCCCCCTTATTCCCCCAATCGTTCGCCAAAATTCATTATGGGCCAATCATCTAGCCAATTCCTCCTATGTGTCAAAGCGTATCAAGCATGTCCATCATGTAGATGCGCTAATATGCAGAGCAAGCCCATTTAATTGATTACGGGGAAATGTGTGGCGAGGAGGTGGCGGGTCGTGACCTGTTCTTGACCGGGCAAATATGTATAGAGGAGAGGTTTACTTGCATATGCTAACACAGCAGCGCGGATCGAAGCCGGTGCCTGACGAGGAGTGTGGGCAGGTGAGCGAGGGTGGCATCGGAACAAGTACCAGGCAAATCTTTTCGCGGCGGCGGGTGGCAAGTATTGTCATCAGGAACATCAGCGTGGTGGCGGTGGTAGGGTTACTTTTACTCGGTGGAGGGCTGGGGATGCATCTATTTGGCGCGTTCGCGCAATCCCCGTGCTCCAATGGCGACCAGGTCTATGTGGTTCAGAGCGGTAACACGCTCGGCGGCATCGCGGCGCGGTTTAACACCTCGTGGCAAAAGCTGGCATCATACAACCACATTGCGAATGCGAACCTGATTTACATCAATCAAACGATGTGCATTCCAGGCAAACATGTGGTGAATAGCGGTCCGCCGCCCGTGCGCGGGCAGGGGAATTCTTTCCCTTACGGCCAGTGTACGTGGTGGGCGGCTCAGCGTTTCTACCAGTTGAACAGGGTGTACGTTCCCTGGACGACGCAATCGGATGCCTGGCAGTGGACGGCTCGCGCGCATGATTTCCACTGGCGTATTTCAAGTACGCCGAAAGTGGGAGCCATCGTTGACCTGCAGCCCTGGGTAGAAGGCGCATATGGGCTGGGACATGTGGCAGTGGTAGAGAAAATCCTGGGCAATGGACATGTAATCGCCAGTAACATGAACTGGGGCGCGTATTACTGGAAGGTGGTTAATGTGGAGTTCGCCCCCGGCCCAGGAGTATCCTTTATCTCCTTCTAACGCAGGAAGGTGATTGAGAGGTTTTCGTAAACTGGTTGGCAGGTCACAAACTGGTAACAAGGCGGACGCGGTTTCCCGCGTCCGCCTTGTTTTTTATGCCTTCTGTAGGGGAGGGGGCCTTCATGGCCGCCTGCCCGTTGAGAGAAGAAAATGCCCGAA
>DASTKD010000409.1:0-6149 GCA_035716135.1 Ktedonobacteraceae bacterium | reverse complement strand
GGCGCGGCACCCGATGTGATTATCCTGATGAGCAGCAATACGCTCAAAGCCACCGACCCGGCCTTCGCAAACGCGGCGCAAACCATGCTGGCAACCTTACAGGCGCGTCCCGAAGTTAAGTCTGTCAGTTCTTACTACTCGACGAATAGCGAGCAGTTTCTCTCGCGTGACGGGCATCAAACCTTCGTCGTCGTGCAACTGGCATCGCAGGATGAATCGCTCAAAGAGCAAGATTTCAAGACCATCCAGCCGTTCATCACTTCTCCCACGCTGGATGTGACGACGGGTGGCACTGTCTCTGTCAACGTCGCCATGAATAAGCAGGTCGGAGCAGACCTGGAGCGTGCCGAAACGATCACTTTCCCCATCGTCGCCTTGCTGCTGCTTATCGTCTTTGGCGGGCTGGTAGCGGCAAGCCTGCCCCTGCTCATCGGCGGCATCGCCATTGTGGGAGCCTTCGCTATCCTGCGCGTGCTGGCGAGCATCACCGATGTATCCGTCTTCGCTGTAAATGTGGTGACAATACTGGGTCTGGGGCTGGCTATCGACTACTCGCTCTTCGTGATTACGCGCTTCCGTGAAGAACTGATCTCTCATGCTGGCGATGTGCGCGCGGCTCTGGAGCGCACCATGTCAACTGCCGGTCGCACCATCCTTTTCTCCGGCCTGACGGTCAGCACCAGCCTGCTCGGTCTGCTGCTCTTCCCGCAGGTTTTCCTGCACAGCATGGGCATGGGAGCTATTGCCGCCACCCTGGTTGCGCTGCTTACTTCTCTGATCATTCTACCAACCATGCTCGCCATACTCGGTACGCGCATCAACGCGCTTTCCGTACAGCGCCTGTTCCGTCGCAACCGTGCAGTCAGACACGAGCGCGGCGCGGACGAGTCGAGCGGTTTCTGGTATCGTCTCTCAGAAATCGTCATGCGCAGACCCATCATTATCGCGCTGGCAGTGCTAACCATCCTGGTCACGTTTGGCCTACCATTCCTGCGCGCCTCATTCTCGACCCCCGATGTCAGGCTCTTACCGGGCGGTTCGGAGCCGCGCGTCGTGTCCGAACAACTTACACAGAATTTCGCGCAGCAGGGCAACGCGCAACTGGTAATTGCCATTACCACGCATGGCGAAGTTCTCTCCTCTGCCAATCTCGCCTACCTGGATAGCTACACCCGCTCCATCGAGCAAATTCCCGGCGTCGCCAACGTTGAAAGCCTTGTGAGCGCCAGCCCATCGCTGACCCTGGCCGACTATCAACAGATCTATACTCATCCCGATGCCAACCCGCAGTTCGCGGCTCTCGCGCAGCAACTCGCCAATGGCAACGTCACGAAGATAGTGGTCGCGCTCCAGCCCGTCGATCATACAAGCGCCGCCGAGAACATCGTGCGACAGGTACGCGCCCTTCACGCTCCCGGCGGGATGATCGCGCAGGTTGACGGCATCACCGCGTACCAGATGGACCTGCTGGCAAGCCTGGGGGCAGCCTTGCCCAGGGCGCTGCTTGTCATCGCCGTAGCCGTCTTCGTGCTGCTTTTCCTGATGACCGGCTCGCTGGTTATGCCGCTCAAGGCGATTGCGCTGAACATCCTGTCGCTTTCAGCCACCTTTGGTGGGCTGGTCTGGATCTTCCAGGACGGGCATCTCCACACCCTGCTGAACTTCCAATCGAGCGGCAGCATTGACGCCACGCAGCCTGTCCTGATCTTCGCCATCGCCTTCGGCCTGTCGATGGACTACGAAGTCTTCCTGCTGAGCCGCATCAAAGAGCGCTTTGACGAACTGGGAGACAATCGCGCCGCCATCTCGTCGGGCTTGCAGCGCACCGGCTGGCTCATCACCAGCGCGGCCATGCTGCTGGCAGTCGTGGTGGGAGCATTTGGCAGCGCGCAAATCATCTTCATTCAGGAAATCGGCATCGGTCTCGCCATCGCCGTGATTATCGACGCCACGCTGGTGCGCATGTTGCTCGTTCCCGCCACCATGCGCCTGCTGGGCAAGTGGAACTGGTGGGCGCCAGCCCCCCTGCAAGCCCTCTGGCGGCGCATCGGCCTGAGCGAAAGCACGAACAACGCGCAGCATTCTGTTGAAGCTGCGGCGGTTATGCCTGAACAAGAAACCGCCAGGGTCTGACATCATGTTGTAAAATGGTGATAGATTGAGGTAACGAGATGCAGCCTTCGCTCCCGTCCTGATGAATTTTACCGACCAAAATCGGTAGTGGTCTGTCATTCTGAGCGGAGCGAAGAATCTCCGTGTGGCAAGCGAGATTCTTCGCTCCGCTCAGAATGACAGTATCGGCTTTGACTGTTCCTAATTCAGTAGGGACAAGGGGCGGATGAAAGCGTCCCTTATCAAACTAGAAAGGCGAACAGCATACCATGAATTTCTGGCAGATTGCAGGTTTCAGCGCAGCTGATTTACTGGTACTGCTGCTCGTCTTCTTAGTCGTCACCAGCATTTACCAGCTTATTAGCATTGCCAGAGATGAACGCAAATATCCCCCGGCTGGTAAGCTGGTCGATGTTGGTGGCTACCGTCTCCACGTCACCATACAGGGAGAAGGTGGCCCCACCGTCGTTATGGACGCGGGGCTGGCCCATATCTCAACGGTCTGGAGCCTTGTGCAGCCAGAAGTTACCACTTTCGCGCGCGTCTGCACCATCGATCGCGCGGGCCATGCCTGGAGCGATGCTGGCCCCTTGCCGCGCACCAGCCGCCAGATTTGCGAGGAGCTACACGCGCTGCTCGCCAATGCCAGCATCGAGGGACCATACGTGCTGGTCGGCCATTCCTTTGGCGGGCTTAACATGTATCTCTACGCCAGCCTGTACCCTGATGAAGTGACCGGCCTCGTCTTGCTCGACGCGCTTTCCAGGGACATCGACCTGTACACGCCCCGCGAATTTAGTTTGTTTATTCTCGCCAACCGCCTGAAATATCGCGTGTACTCGCCTTTGACGCGCCTGGGAATCACGCGCCTCTATTTGCGGTTAAAAGGCGTTGACGCCGCGCAGGATTTTATTGTACATTTACCTCTCGAACTGCGCTATTCCACCATCGCCGGCTACCTGCGCAAGACGTTCATTGCCGCCGCCAGAGAGTGTGCATCATTACGCGCCAGCGTCCAACAGGCCAGACTTGCTCAACCTTTGCGCGATATTCCACTGGTAGTTATCGCGCATGGCCTCCCTGAAATGTTCGCTGGTCATATGTCAGCGGAGGAAGCGGCGCAGGCGGAGCAACACTGGCAACAGATGCAGGCCGAACTCGCTCGGCTCTCTCCATCCGGCACATACATGATCGCCGAAAAGAGCGGCCATAAAATCCATATCGACCAGCCCGAACTGGTGGTAGACGCCATCCGGCAAGTAGTGGAGGCGACACGAACGAAATATTTGGAAAGATGATGAATAATCAATGCCTGATTATGTCTGGGGGCGAAACCCCGTACTGGAAACCTTGCGCTCAAATCGCCAGGTGAATCGTTTGTTGCTGGCGGAAGGTCAACGCGACGCGCCAGCTATAGTGGCTATCCTGCAAGAAGCTCGACGGCGGCAGATTCCCGTTGATACCGTACCTCGCCAGCGCCTCGACCAGCTCAGTCAAGACGCCGTACACCAGGGCTGCGTGGCCGTTGTCGAAGCGCGTAAATACGCCACCCTCGAGCAGATTCTAAGCCATGCCAGCCGGAAAAACGAGGACCCATTTCTCTTGATCCTCGATGCCATCCAGGATGTCAATAACCTCGGCTCCCTGCTGCGCAGCGCAGAGGCCGCTGCTGTGCATGGAGTCGTCATTCCATCGCACGAGGCCGCCGAAATCAACGCCACCGTGATTAAAACGTCGGCCGGGGCAACCGAACACCTCCTGATTGCGCGGGAAAACAATATTACCCACACCATCGACTTTCTGAAGAAACAAAATATCTGGGTCATCGGGCTGGCGGGCGAAGCCCGAACTGACTACGACAGAGCCGATTTAACGGGTCCTCTCGCCCTGGTAGTCGGCAACGAGGGCAAAGGCATCAGCCGCCTCGTGCGCGAACACTGCGACCTGCTCATCAAACTCCCCATGTACGGTTCAATTAACTCATTAAATGCAGCCGTATCGGGCAGTATCGCCTTATATGAAGCTTTACGACAGAGAAACACCAAAAAAGCATAGCATTACACAAACGGTTGTGTTAAAATAGACGTTACACAACGGGGAATACATAACTTACCAGACATTGGCAAATGGGAAGAAGTGATTGCACAGGAAATGGGCGATAACGGTAAGGGTATACACCAACTGAATACATGGCCGCGCGCATTGCTCAAGCTGCCGCTTGCCATCCGTCTGGCTATCGTCGGGGGAACGATCTTTTTTGCGTTGCTCTTCTATATGCTCACCTTTTCCACCATCCATAACGGCTATATTCTGGCTATACCCATCATATTAGTAGCCTGGACTTTCAAAAGAAAGGGGCTATTCAGCTTCACCGCCATAATAATCGGCGTGCTGGGAACCTTTCAACTCATACGTCAGGGTGGGAATTTCTTGCCCCCGCTCCTCATACTTTCTTTCATTAGCGGCCTCGTTCTGCTCATCATCTTCGGCCTCCTCATCGTAGCGCTGCGGAATTCGTTCGATGCCGGGGAAGATGCGCGCTTGACAGCACAACACGCCGAACAGCAAATCGCCATTGCCTACAAACAACAACGCCAGTTGAATGAGCTAAAAAACCAGTTCATCCTCAACGTCAATCACGAACTGCGTTCCCCCTTAACCGTCGTGTCCGGCTACCTCTCGCTCTTACTTGACAAACAAAAGCACATTGACCAGCAGGCGCGGGAAATCTATCTAAAAAGCGCGATGCGCGGTTGCATAGAACTCGAGACGTTGACCAATGACGTGCTGGATTCGCTCACGCTGAGCAATGACAAAGAACCCCTGCGCATGGAGGATATTCCCATCGCCAGCATTGCGCGCGAGGTAGTGGAACATTTTGTATCTGCCGAGTACCGGGAACGCCGCTTCCATCTGGACATCCCGGAACATATCATCGCCTGGGGCAACGTCCGATGCGTGCGTCATGTACTGCGCAATCTGCTCTCGAACGCCTGTAAGTACTCGCCGCAGGATAAGCCCGTCACCATCAGCGTTACGTCCGGCACGTCTTCCGCCTCGCAAGTATGCATCAGTATCCAGGACGAGGGACCCGGCATTCCACCCGACCAGATACCCCTGCTCTTCGCTCAATTCGTGCGTCTCAAGCGCGACCTGGCAGGAACGGTGCGCGGCTCCGGCCTGGGACTCTACATCAGCAAAAATCTCGTCGAAGCGATGGACGGCCATATCTGGGCGGAAAGCGCGGGCATCGCAGGCCAGGGCAGCCGCTTCTGCTTCACCCTCCCTCTCAAAAGTTAAAGTCATCCAAAAGAGCATATGTGCGGTTCACTAGAAATGAACCGCGCCCACGCTCTTTTGTAATCATGCCAGAGCAAAAGCTCACACTTTGGCGGCGCTGACCTGCTTCTCAAAATTCTTGAAGAACTGGTCAAGGGCGGCCTTGACGGCCTTATTGATGATGAAATCGGGGGTCAAAGCAATTTTGCCCTCGATCTCGGCCTGCGCGTTATAGGCAAGATTGGTGCCTTCGGGATCGTCGCTCAGGTCGATGGCGCAAGTAGCTTTGATGGTGCCAAAAGAACTGCTCGGCTCGGCAATCAAGACCAGGTGCGAGGGAGGAGTGACTTCGCTCGTCTGCAAAAAGACATTAAACGGGCCTTTCAAGCCCGGAAAATTCGGCGACACGGTCAGCTTGAGCTGGCGACCCGTCGGGAAATCCACAAATTCAGCGCCATCACAGCCGGGAACACTGTTTTTGAGTGTTTCGGGATCGAGCAGCGCGTTGAATACCTGGGGGCGAGGTGCTTTGACCTTCTGGTTTCCTGTAACTTCCATTGTACGTTATCCTCTTCATTTCTAGATTTTCCCATACCATCCACTCCGCATAGATCATTTTTCTTCTGGTATGTGACAGGTACGGGCATACAGCGCGCCTGCCTGTTCTGCCGGACAAATGCTACAGAGACGACGCTTATAGATGTGTATTATAATCGCAAGCGCTGGCATGGCTCAATATACAAGCAAGAAGTACTAAT
>DASTKD010000408.1:0-3069 GCA_035716135.1 Ktedonobacteraceae bacterium | reverse complement strand
ATGGTGACACAGGATGTGCAGTTGTTTCACGCCAGCGTGCGCGACAACCTGACCTTCTTTAACCCGCACATCCCCGATACGCGCATTCTCGAAGTGCTGGACGACCTGGGGCTGACAGCCTGGCATCGCTCGTTGCCTGATGGCCTTGATACCGAACTTGGTTCAGATGGAGAGGGACTTTCCGCAGGCGAGGCACAATTGCTGGCCTTCACCCGTGTCTTTCTGGCCGATCCCGGCCTGGTCATCCTGGATGAAGCCTCATCACGCCTGGACCCCGCTACCGAACACATGATCGAGCGAGCAGTCAGCACATTACTAAACGGGCGCACCGGCATCATGATTGCGCACCGCCTGGGAACTATCCAGCGCGCCGACGAGGTGTTGATCCTTGAACAGGGGCGCATCATTGAATATGGCAACAGGGAAAAGCTGGCGACCAACCCCGATTCGCGCTTCCATCATTTGCTGCAAACTGGTCTGGAGGAGGTGTACGCATGACAACCTTTCAATTCATCTGGCGCATGATTCGCTACCGGCCCTGGCTCTACCTGCTCGACTGCATCCTCTGGGCGCTCATACACATGTCGCCCCTGATTCCGGGACTGATCGCGCTGGCATTCTTCAATACCCTGGCTGCGAACATTCATCTCAACGCGCAGTTGTGGGGCTTAATTGCACTGCTGATCGTAACGGCTCTCGCTCGTGTTGTGATTACAATTTTTGGCGGATTGGTAGATAATCTGCACCGCTTCACGATGAGCGCGTTGCTGCGGCGCAACATGCTGGAGCGCATTCTCGAACGACCCGGAGCGCGCGCCGTTCCCTATTCGCCGGGCGAGGCTCTTAGCCGCTTTCGTGACGATGCCGAACTGGCTGAGGACGCCATAAGCTGGACGCTCGATAGCATTGGCGATGGACTCTTCGCCATTGTGGCCGTCATCATCCTCCTGACCATTAGTGTAAAAATCACCCTGCTGGCCTTCTTGCCACTCGTGAGCGTCATCGCCATTGTGCAGGCCGTCAGCAAACGCCTGGAAAGGTACCGCGCCGCCAGTCGCAAGGCCACCGGGCGCGTTACCGGCGCTATCGGCGAAATTTTCAGCACTGTGCAGGCCATCAAGGTAGCGGGAGCAGAGCAGCACGTCGTCAAACACTTTGAGAAGTTGAATGCGGAACGTCAAACGACCATGCTGCGCGATACCGTGCTGACCCAGACGCTGGACTCCACCTTTGAGAATACCGTCGGCCTGGGAACGGGCCTCATCCTGATCCTGGCGGCGCAATCGCTGGGCAACTCGAATTTCAGCATCGGCGATCTGGCGTTGTTCATCTACTACCTGGAGTTCGTTACGGGTTTCACACACTTCTTCGGCATGTTGCTGGCGTACTACCGGCAAACAGGCGTCTCGTTTGAACGCATGGTGACGCTGCTGCAAGGGGCCGCGCCACAGACTCTGGTGAAGTATGCACCTTTATATATCACCAAACCTGTTCACAGAGAAGTGAACACGCTCTCCGCAACGAGTAAGCAGCTCGAAAATCTTGAGGCGGTAGGGCTTACCTACCGCTATCCCGATACGGGACGTGGCATCGAGAACATTCATTTGCGTGTGAAAAGTGGCACATTCACGGTAGTTACCGGACGCATTGGGTCAGGCAAGACTACGTTGCTACGCACATTGCTGGGCCTGTTGCCAAAGGATGGCGGCGAAATCTATTGGAATGGCTCGCCTGTGACGGACGCAGCATCGTTCTTTGTGCCACCACGCAGCGCCTACACATCGCAAATCCCGCAACTCTTCAGCGAAACCCTGCGCGAGAACATCCTGCTCGGCCTATTTGAAGAGCAGGTTGACCTGCCAGTCGCCATCTCAACGGCGGTCATGGAACAGGATCTGGCAGAGTTGGAGAAAGGGCTGGATACCATGATTGGCTCGCGCGGCGTCAAGCTCTCCGGCGGACAAGCCCAGCGCACGGCAGCCGCGCGTATGTTCGCGCGCGACCCCCAACTGCTGGTCTGCGACGATCTTTCCAGCGCGCTCGACGTCGAGACGGAACGCACGTTGTGGGATCGCCTCTTTGCCCGTCGCGCCAGCACCTGCCTGATTGTCTCGCATCGCCGCCCCGTCCTGCAACGAGCCGACCACATCATCGTGCTAAAAGACGGACACGTCGAGGCCGAAGGCACATTGGATGAATTGTTGGAGACGTGCGAAGAGATGCAGAGGCTGTGGAGCGGTGATGTTGACGCTCCACAGGCTTCGTAGACACGTTCTAATCCATCGTTTTTTCAAAAATGAGGGCGCAATATGAGCGCCCTCATTCATAATTTTGCGCTCATGACGAGTATGCCCCAACCACGCTCCGCAGCAAAACGCATACGATGTAAAATCTCATCCTCTACCATGTGAAGCATTTTGTAAAAGTGCCGCATATGATGCTCTTCCATTTCGGCCTGATGATGCGGGATCTTCATCCATTGCTCAAAAACGGCACGGTTGCTTATATACATTCCTTGCCGTTTCAAATAGTGCCACGATTCCTCTTCTATCTCTTCCTCAGTTTTTATAGCATCCTTATCAAGCGTCTCCATATTTATAACCCAATATTTCTCTTCGCCATCGCGGATGCACTCATCGACAAGCCAGTCTAGCAGAGGGCGTTCATGAGTTCGCACATGTTCAAGCAGGTGTTGAATTTCTTCCAATGCCATAAACCCATTGATACCCATTTCTGTTTCTGTCTCAGAATAAATATTCATGGAGCGGGAGTGATACTCATCATTATTGATATGCAACAATCTTACCAGATCGGGCGGCGCAGGCCGATAAAAGGCTCCCCACAGTTCCTGCATCTCCTCATCTCGTGCGCAATATTCATGCCAGGCAAACCCCACCTCTTCATGCCATATGATTGCACCATCGTACCATTGATTAGATGTAAAACCAGTATAGGGATTTGAGTATTTCACTGACCAGGGAGGGATTTCACAGCAGAGCGTCGCAAACAAATGAAACTTGAGCAAATCGCCAAAATTACCGAGGCTAGCCAGCGATTTACCTTCCAATG
>DASTKD010000407.1:0-11126 GCA_035716135.1 Ktedonobacteraceae bacterium | reverse complement strand
TAGCAAATATAACACATCGTTATGGCTGTGTCAAGTGCAAGCTGTTGCAAAATAATCCAGCGACAGCTTACAATCTGAGAAATTGAACAACCGAACTGACTGCTAAAGCCAATCCCAGAGGAGCAAATAGATATGGCAATGTCGAAGCGGTGCATACCGTATACGCCGCGTTTTCGTGAGCTAAAAGAAACAGTTTTTGCGCTCGTGACAACTGCGGGCGTCCATTTGCGCGACCAGGAGGCCTTTAACCTGGATGGTGATAATAGCTGGCGGCTCATCCCTGGCGATGTTGAGACGGCGCGATTGATGGTGACGCACGAACACTACGATCACCGCGACGCCGACGAGGATATCAATGTTGTTTTTCCCATAGATCGCCTGCGCGAACTGGCGGCAGAAGGTATTATTGGCGGGGTGAGCGATAAACATCTGGGGTTCATGGGGTATACCCAGCAGTTCCGGGATTTGTATGAACGCGCCGCGCCCGAAATTGCCAGAATCATCTCGCGCTCGAAAGCCGATGGCGTTGTGCTTACGGCTGGCTGCCCCTTATGTCACAGGGTAAGCGCCATTATCCAGCGTGAAATAGAGATGACCGGTATTCCTACTGTGCTGATTACCGTCGCCCCTGAACAATCCCGGCAAGCGGGACCGCCACGAGCTATCGCGCCATATCACTTCAAAATGGGACATAGTTTAGGAGGTCTTCACCAGCAGAATCTCCAGCGCAGCGTGCTTTTGGACGCGCTTCGACGCTGGGAGGCGCGCGAAGAACCCGGCAATACCTGGGAAATCGTCTATCCTGAGTATGATAGCAGCGATTGGCAGCCAATCGATTTACAGGAAGGATAAACGAACCATGCCAGAGCAATTCATGCCCTGGCATAGTGAATCAGGCTGATTACAACTTGCGTAGCGCCTCGAACAAATCCTCGTTGTCGGGCATATCGCCGGGGCTGTTCAAAACCTCGATGTAGCGGATGATGCCTTCTTTATCGATGACAAATAAGGCGCGTTCCGGGAAACCGCCTGCATGACGCACACCGTACAGGTCAACAACCTTGCCCTGCGGATAGAAGTCCGACAGATTGGTGAGGGTTGTTCCCATCGATTTAGCCCAGGCATTCAGCGAGTAATGGCTATCCTCGCTCACACTGACAATCTCTGTATCATAGTTCTTGAAACGATCCAGTTCCGCCTCATACGAGGGAATCTGCGCCGAACATACGCCGCTGAAGGCAAAAGGCACAAAGGCCAGTACGACATTTTTCTTGCCGCGAAAGTCCGCCAGGTGCCAGCTTTCCCGCTTACCCGTATTAAGGGTAAAATCGGGCGCTTCGTCGCCGACTTTCAGCGTCTTAGATTCAGAACGACTATTGTCTGTCATAGGGGAATCCTTTCTTAACATCATGTGAGGTTTATCTTATCTCCGATGGGATGTAAACCTTTCTAAAGATACAATACTTATGGGCGTTACTGGCTGCGATAACCAAACGTCTTGCAAGATATATCGTTTGCACAAAAGGGGATTTTCAGAAGCAGCACCCACCTGGTGAGATTCTAGCACTCCCTGAAAGAGCATGTCAAATAAAAAGTGAGGGAACGCCCATGCGCATACAAGGCGCGGCGCGATAGATTATGTTGCAAGAAGAACTGGCCCAGGAACAACCATCAGGAGCGACGAAACCACCGCGCCCGGCACTTTGGGATAAATTGCTGGCGCGCGAGGGCATAACTGCCTATCTCCCAATTATCTTGGTAGTTATCCTGATGTTTATGGGGGCATCCTGGCAATTTACCTGGCTGCATACAGATGCGGCACGTTACCAGTGCTACTCGCTGACCTTCTGGCTAGGCGGGGGCGCGACCAAACTGCTGCCCGGCGTGCAATGCGCGTATTTGCCCCATTCCGCGCACTTAGCGCCGCCATTCCACGCGCTGCCGCTCGAATACCCGCCGCTCACGCTGCTGCTTTTTACGCCTGCGCTCCTCGCGCCGCTGGTCTACTATCAAATGACCTTTGCCATATTGATGGCGCTGATGGCCGTCTTTATTTACTGGCTGCTCTTGCGTTACGCTCCGCGCGGCGCGGCGCTGGCCTTTGCCGGGTATATGCTTATCGGCGCGTGGGCCACCGCCGAGGCGCGCTTCGACCTCGTGCCTGCCGCGCTTACCCTGATCTGCGTTATCGCTGCCAGTCGCAAGCACTGGACCTTCGCCTATATCACGCTGGCTCTCGCCTTCCTGCTAAAAATCTATCCGTTGCTCTTCCTGCCCGCCCTTTTCATCGCCGAACAACAGGACGCGCAGCGTTTCCATAGTCCGCCACAGGCTTTACGACTGGCATCTTTAGGGGCGGAGGTCTGGCAAACCATACGCGGCTTCAAACAGTGGCGCTGGAAAAATACGCTGATCTTCTTTGCGATCCTGCTCGGCGTGACCGGCTTTTTCGCCTTGCTGGATTTCCAGGGAGCTGTGCTGAGCCAGCTTAGCTACTTCGCCAATCGCCCCGTACAGGTCGAATCAACCGCTAGCCCCATACTCTTCCTGGCGACGCATTTTGGCAGCGCAGGGAAAACCGTCTATACCTTTGGCTCGATCAACATCGTCAGCGCGTTGGGCGAACCCCTGGCACTGGTGTTTGATGCGCTGCTGGTTCTCGGCTACCTCTACACCATGTACCTGCAATGGCGCGGCAAACTGGAACTCACGCAGGCGTTCATCGCCATCTTACTGGTCTTCATTGTGACGGGCAAAGTGTTCAGCCCGCAATATCTCATGTGGCTGATTCCCCTGCTGGTCTACAGCCGCGCCTATAATCGCTTCTGGCTGATTACGTGGGGTTTGATGTCAGTAATCACTACCGTCATCTACCCCTACTTATACACGCGCACGCTCAACGGCCTGATTGCGCCCTACCTGCCCGGCTTTATCGAGAGTGTGGCGGCACGCGATGCGCTGCTGGTATTCCTGACGCTGGCCTACCTCTTCAACTGGTGGCATATTCGCACATCCGCATCTAGAGACACGGCTGAACTGGCAGGCGCATAACCTACGCCACATTCACGCGGGCGCGTTCGATAATAGTAGAGAAGTCGGTACCCACTGGTAGCGTGCCGAAGGCTCGTCCCCAGTCTCCCGCCAGCCGCGAAGCGCAGAACGCTTCGGCAACAGCAGGCTGCCCATATTGCACAAGCAATGCTCCCTGCAAGACCAGCGCCATCTGCTCAACGAGACGCCGCGCGCGCACCTCGATATTGGAAAAATCGCTCAGTTCGCGTTTGAGCTGTCCAATGGCGACATCGAGGCGAGCATCCATACCTTGAGCGCGGGTCACTTCCGCCAGGAACGCCTGCGCTGACGCCGGTTCTTTCTGCATAGCGCGTAAGACATCCAGGCAATTCACGTTGCCCGAACCCTCCCAGATCGAATTGAGCGGTGCTTCTCGATAGAGGCGCGGCATGATACTTTCCTCAATATAGCCGTTGCCTCCCAGGCACTCGAGAGCCTCCGCCGCGTGTCCCGGACTGCGTTTCGCCACCCAGTATTTTCCTACTGCTGTGCCAATACGTCGCATAAGCGCCTCGTGCGCGTCATCATCAGCGCGGTCACAGGCTCGCGCCAGGCGCATCGCCAGCAGTGTAGCCGCTTCCGATTCGATGGTCAGATCGGCAAGCACATTCCGCATAAGCGGTTGATCGATGAGCAACCGCCCGAATGCCTTGCGGTGTGCTGCGTGATGAACAGCGGCTACAGCCGCCTGGCGCATACCAGCCGCCGAGCCGATCACACAATCCAGGCGCGTGAAATTCACCATGTCGATGATAGTGCGCACGCCGCGCCCTTCCTCGCCCACACGCAACGCCCATGCCTGGTCAAATTCAACCTCGCTGGAAGCATTCGAGCGGTTGCCTAGCTTGTCCTTGAGCCGCTGGATCAGGAAACGATTGCGCGTTCCGTCCGGTAGTATACGTGGTAAGAGGAAGCAGGTCAGACCTGCGGGAGCCTGCGCGAGTACCAGGAACATGTCACACATGGGGGCAGAACAGAACCATTTATGCCCGGTAAGCAGGTAGACAAGCTCGCCTTCGCTACTGTATGGTACGGCCTGCGTGGTGTTCGCGCGTACATCAGAGCCGCCCTGTTTCTCGGTCATACCCATCCCGCAAAGAATACCCTGCTTCTCTTGCAGAGGACGCAGGCCGGGTTCATAGACCAGCGATGTAAGAAGCGGCTCCCAGGTTGCCGCCAGGTGCGGCTGCCCGCGCAGAACTGATACGACGGCGTGCGTCATGGAAATTGGACAACAATGACCGCCCTCCATCTGTGTGCTTACATAAAACACTGCGGCGCGGGCGACATGCCTGCCCGGACGCTCTTCACGCCACGACAGAGCGTGCGCGCCCGCGTTGATAGACGTGCGCATCAAATTATGCCATGACGGGTGAAACGTAACTTCATCAATGCGTTGACCGGTTCGATCAAAGGTATGCAGCACGGGAGTTACCGTATTGGCATCAAAGCTCCACTGGATCGCCTCTTCGCTCCCTGCTATGCTTCCTAGCGCGCTCGCGTGATCTACAACCCACGCAGCATCTTCGCGCCGCACACTCTCGACGAGCATGGCATCCTGTTCAAAAATGTTATAGTTGACAAGGGGCGGAACTTGATTGAACACCTCGTGCGTAGCATGACCAGGAACAGTTTTCATTTCTTGCAGCATAACCGTTGTAGCCTTTCGTTCGGTAGCACACTTTCACTACAAATGCAGAAGACACGATTTCTTTGCTCACAGCATACCATAGTGTCAAATCTCCGCGCCACCTGTAACGATAACCTTTACAACAAACTAAAAATCGTGTAGAGTTAAATCAGGCAAATTGACAGGCATAAGAAAGGTTCCCACGATGACCTGGACTTTAACTCGCTAACGCTTCTACCGGCTACACTCATCCGAGAACGTTGGGCGAGACAGAGACCCATCACATGATAGTTTTCTCTTCAATCTCTCCAAAGTGAGAGTTTGACCTCTCTGCCTTCTCTCCACGCATCCATACTGCTATTCACGTACATATCACGATGCTCGCATGATGCATTCGAGCGTCTTCAAAAGGAGGTCTATCCTTATGCCCGGAATCAAACCGGTACTTACTGAAGAACAGGTCGTTGCCCTGTTACAACAGCATTTTGCCGCCCCCATCGAGAATCTGGCTGTAATAACCAGTGGTCAAATCGCGCAAACCTACTCTTTTACAGTTAAAGGGCAGGATTATATCATCCGCTTCAACAGGGACAACATGGGAGCTAACTTCCCTAAAGAGGCTTTCATTGCCGCACGGGTCGTCTCGCCTCTCATTCCAATCCCCCGCATTGTGCATATAGGACGTTTTCAGGGGCTGCATTACAGTATCACGGTCAAAGTTCCCGGCCATCCCCTGGACCAACTTCCGCCAGTCGAATATGCGCGCATTGAGCCTGAAGTGATCAGAACGCTTGACGCTATTCATCACGTCGATATAAGCGACTGGCCCCCACGATATGGCGTCTTTGACAACAACGGCGTTGGCCTATCCGCGAGCTGGAGAAGCTACCTCCTGGCTGTTGGCGAGGAAGAGGAAGATTGGAACTTCTACGGCAAGTGGCAGGCGCTGTTTGACACTACCTTTCTCGAACACAACGTTTTTAACTCCATCTACGATCAGATGACGCGCCTGCTGGATAGCTGTCCCGAAGAACGCTACCTGGTACATGGTGGCTACGGTTTCAGCAATGTCATTGCGCACGAGGGGAAGATCACGGGTATTCTGGATTGGCTGGACGCGAAGTACGGTGACTTCGTCTATGACATCGCCTGGCTAAACTTCTGGTCGCCAGAAGTTAATTTCGGCGAGCTTTTCCGGCAATTCTACCACAAACAAGGCGTCTCAATCCCGGCCTATGATGAGCGGCTGCGTTGCTATCAGTGCTACATTAGTCTGGATGCGCTACGCTTCTTTGCGAAAAGCAACCAGCCTGATGCGTACCAGTGGTCACGGAAACGCATCTTTGACTTGATCCGTTAAACAATCGATGCCGTCGCATAGAGAGGAATGTTCCATGCGACGGCATCCTAAAACAATCTGGTTAGCGTTCGTTCTCCTCAAGAATTTGCAGCAACACATCCTCCAACTCTTGAGATAACGCTTTCTGATCCCCGGCATCGAACGACTTCTTAGCCCATTTGTCTAATTGCTCAGAAATGAAGGAGTTAAGCAGGATATCAGGCTTTTCTAATCCCAGTTCGTCACCAACCTGCTTGCGCGCAACAAGGTCGTGAATGCGTTCAAGCACCTTCTCACTCAATTGTACCAGGCTCAGCGTTTCCAGAAAATTCGTTGGCGGCACACGATGCTGTTGCTCCAAAAACAGAAGAGCGATCAGAGGCCGCAGAACATACAGGTATTTCTTCAGGATGACTTCAGATTTACCCGTGATATACTGGCGATAATTGCCATCGGCCATATGCCTGTAGTGGTAAAAGAGCGCGTTCGACGAGTAGAAACGCCGCACAATAGCACGCAACTCTTGAATAGATGCAGAGTTTTCCAGGTAGACGATTGGCGAGAAAAGCCACTCGAGCAAGGGTGGATTGGACTTCCGCAATAAACGTAAAGCCTTGAAGATATCCCAGCCATTAACATCCAGATCACCCACGATAGGCCGCTCGATAACATCGCGCGGCGCATCTAAACGCAAATAGGCAGCTTTCGGGCGCACGTAGAGAAAGCGCACATCATAATCGCTATCATGGCTGGCAAAACCCCAGGCGCGACTCCCCGATTCGCAGGCATACAGGATGCGTACTTGCTCCTGTACCTCAATAGTATGCAGCAGTTGCTGCATCGCCGCTTCCATATCCCTCTACTTCTTCGCTACCGCCATTTCTGGCGCGACAGGTGATCCGTTTGTACCTTTTTTCTGATCGAGGTACCATTTTACGCCTTCGGAGAGGCCGCGAATGTAGTCGTATTGCGGCTCGTAGCCCAACTCGCGGCGCGCGCGGTCAATCGAGAACTCCTGGTTGCCACCCAGCAGGGTAATGCCATAGGTGCTGACAGGAGGCGGCGCGGACTTGCGGCGACCAAGAGCCTGCCATAGTAGTTCCGCCACGCGCCCGGCAGAGAACATAGCCGAGTAGGGATAATGCCGTCCAATGTGCGGGACTTCCAGGAAGTCGGCGATCATGTTGAGATATTCTGATTGCGTCACCCGTCGATCATCGGCAAGGGTATAGGCTCGGCCAACGGCGGAATCGCCAGCGTCGCCCGCCTTGATAAGGCCCTGCGCCACGTCGCGTACATAAACCACCGGCACAACATTCTTGCCAGAACCAATGATAAAGCCCTTGCCAGCATCAACCAGCGCAACAAAGCGGCCAAAGCTAGCGTTGTCGCGCGGGCCATAAATCCAGGCGGGGCGCACTATCACGACTGGCGCGCCGCGCTCTTTTACCATGTCGCTAATCAGCTTCTCACTGGCAATCTTGGTGCGGCTGTAAGGATTGTCCTCGGCGTGAAATGGGTGATCCTCGGTCACAAGACCATGCAGGTGATGCCCGTACACGGTGATGGAACTGGTATGTACGATACGCTGCACACCGGCATCCATAGCGGCGGTAATCAGATCGGCCACGCCCCACACGTTGACGGCGTTGTAATCTTTTTCCAGGCCCCAGGGACCTGTGCGAGCCGCCACATTATAAACGCGCTGCATACCTTTTACAGCATCTTTCAACGATTGCGCGTCGGTCAAATCACCATGCACAACTTCAACGCCTGCCAGCGATTTCAGGCGAGTCGCGTTTTCAACGGGTCGCACCATCGCGCGAACTTCATCGCCGCGTTCTAGCAACATATCAACGAGATGACCGCCCAGGAAACCGGCGGCCCCGGTAACTAATACCTTCACTTCTCTGCTCCTTCTTTGCCTCAATTACTTTCCACTCCTCACATCTAATGCGAGTATAGCAACTGAGCAAAATTCTGTCAAGCAAATAAGAGTGTTGGTATATTTGTTTTCTTTTGCCCTGTAAACAGGTTGTCACATGAGATCATCTGTGCTATACTCGCGCTATGGAAAGCATATGCATCTCGAAAGTCACCGCGCGCCGCTTTGTGCTGGGGCGACAGGGATTGTGGCCGGGACGCCGCTGGAACGGCAAAGATGGCACGGCAGAGGCTATTCGCGTCGCGGAAGCGGTGCAAATGGACCCGCTGATGGTAATCGCGCGCAGCCATGACATAGCGCTGTGGGGGCGTGTCCACGATTACCAACCCACGCATCTGGATCAGCTTCTCTACCAGGATCGCGCCTTCTTCGATTATGGTGGTGGTTTATTCATCTACCCTGTGTCCGAATTACCATACTGGCGCGTTCCTATGCAACGGCGTGTAGAGCAGGGACGCTGGGGCAAGTTTGGCGCGGCAAACCAGGTATTGCTCGAAGAGGTACGCGCGGAATTGCACGCTCGCGGCCCTCTGGGCAACCGCAATTTCAATGGACGCGCGCGCGTTGATAATTATCGCGGGCGCAAAGACTCCGCGCTTGGATTGTTTTACCTGTGGCTCACCGGCGAACTCATGATTCACCACCGCGAGAACTTCCAGCGTGTCTATGACTTTCGTGACAACATTGCTCCTCTCCATCTAAACGCTGCGGCATCGGAGGAGGAAGCGGAAAATTACTTTGCGCGTAAGGCCACAGCGTTCTTTGGTATGATACGTGAAGCAAAATGGGGCAGCGGTTTTTCTGGTTTCATCGAACGCCCGGTCAGCCGTGCTGAGGCGCAGCAGTGGCTGGCAAAACTCACCGAACAAGGTGTATTGACATCTTTGAAAGTCGAAGGTTCTAAGGAACGCTGGTACGTACTCACAAGCGATATTCCCATACTATCCACCATTGAAGCAGGAAACATTCCTCTTGCATGGCAGCCATTAACTACGACAACGAAAGAAGAGGTCGTCTTCCTCGCTCCGCTTGAAATTGTCAGCGCCAGAGGACGCGCCAACTGGTTATTCGACTTCGAGTATATCTGGGAAGTCTACAAGCCTGCCGAACTGCGACGCTGGGGCTATTATACCCTGCCTGTTTTATACGGTGATCTGTTGGTCGCGCGGCTTGATCCCAAACTCGACCGCAAAACCTCGACGCTGGTAATCAACGGCTTCTGGCTCGAAGATCAAGCCTTAGCTAACGATCCCGATTTCGCAACGGCTCTTGCTCGCGGACTGGCTCATTTTATGACCTTTCTTAAGGCACAACGGCTGGATATTTCGTCGATGGAACCAACGGTATTACGGGCGCGCATACATGACCAATTGCAAAGCGCATCTTCTCTTATGAATGGGTAACGCCTGATGTCCAGCGAACATTCTGTATCCGTACATCCAACAATCTATCGTACTTATACTCCTCAGCCACCACTGGCCGCTTTCGTGGAATCATTCTGGCTATATGAAGGATATAATCCCCCACACGCGAAGGAACGCCGCCTGCCAGACGGCTCGATGGAATTGGTCATCAACCTGCGCGAAGATGCTATTCGCCTGTATGACTCGCAACAGCATGACCAGTTTCGTAGCGTTCGCGGGTGCGTCATAAGCGGCATGCAAACGAAATATGTTGTTCTCGATACCACCGATCAGGCATCCATGATGGGCATCCATTTCAAAGCGGGCGGCGCTTTTCCTTTCCTCGATTTACCCGCCTCCGAGTTACGCGATGAGACCGTATCTCTGGATGAAATATGGGGGGCAACGGTCAACGAGCTACGCGATCAGTTGCGCGAGGCTCAAATCCCGGAGATTAGATTTCATATGCTCGAACAAGCCCTTTTAGCACAAATAGTCCGGCCCCTGGCGCGGCATCCCGCCGTTACCTTTGCGTTGAACGAGTTCCAGAACACAACGCACACGCGCACCATTGCGGATGTGACCGGGCAAATCGGCCTCAGTTCCAGACGGTTCATCTCGATTTTCAACAAAGAAGTCGGATTGACGCCAAAGCTGTTTTGCCGGATTCGACGCTTTCAAGAGGCACTGAAATGCATCAATGGCGGGAAGCAAATCGATTGGGCAGACATTGCTTTGACCCGTGGCTACTTTGACCAGGCGCATTTTATCCACGAATTCCAGATGTTTTCCGGCTTCAATCCAGGGGCCTATCTTCTGCATCGAGGAGAACACCCCAACCACGTTCCACTTCCCGATTGAGGTCATTTTTTTACAATACGCATAGACCTTTCTTCGGCTACAATCGTTAGCAGGAACGCATTATGCCCGCTCATTGTCTGGTAAGCCTGGTCGGGCATGTCAGCCAATGGCCCTACGCAGCTTACACTGCGTTTCTTACTAATGCCAGATAGTAAAGGAGAAAGCAACAATGACAGTAAAACCAGTTCGTGAGGGCTTTCACACCGTCACACCCTACTTGATCGTGCAGGAAGCGGCGAGCCTGATTGATTTTGTGAAGCAGGCATTTGGGGCCACAGAGCAATTTCGCGGGACAGGCTCCGCAGGCGGCATACACGCGGAATTGAAAATTGGCGATTCGATGGTGATGATCGGCGGTGGCGGTGCCTGGAATGGCGAACCCTCGCTCGCGACATTGTACCTGTATGTGGAAGATGTAGACACCGTGTATAAACGCGCGCTGCAAGCTGGCGCAAGTTCGATCATGGAACCCGCGAATCAGCCTTATGGAGACCGCCTGGGTGGCGTGAAAGACGCCTTCGGCAATGTCTGGTACATCTCTACGCATATTGAAGATGTACAGCTTTAGATGGTCCCAGCAGAAAGAGCGCAAAGGAACACTGCCCATGTGCGCTCTTTCTGCCAGTACAACCAGGTATCTCTACTAGAGATGTCTGATTGTTATGTCATCCTTTCACTACGATCAACGGCTTGAGGCGCGCGACCAGCTTCGCCAGGCCAGCATTATGCACAACGTTGACAACCTGTTGCGCGTCCTTGTAGGCCGATGGGGCCTCCTCGGTCAACAAGTTTTTGCTATGCACACGCACGGTGACACCCCTCGCATCAAGTTGATCGAGCAGATCGCGGCTGCTCATCGACTTTTTAGCGGCGGTG
>DASTKD010000406.1:0-15078 GCA_035716135.1 Ktedonobacteraceae bacterium | reverse complement strand
CCGGGAGCGATGAGTACGAAATCAACAATGTGATTGGCCCGGATGAATGGCATGAGCATGTCAATAACAATGCGTATACCAATGTCATGGCGCGTTGGAACATAGCGACTGCGCTGGATACGCTCGCCTGGCTGACGAACGCGGACGCCCCCAAAGCGCAGGCGCTGCTGCAACAACTACAATTGGACGAGCAAAAGCTGCAACACTGGCGCGATGTCATGGCGCATATATGCATTCTGCAGGATAAGCAAAGCGGTCTCTTCGAGCAGTTTGATGGTTTCTTCCAGCTTAAACATTTCGACCAGGAAAAGTATCGCGGGCGCAAAAAATCGTATCAGGGTATCCTGGGATTCAAGGGGATTGAACCTTACCAGATTATCAAGCAGGCCGATGTACTCATGCTGCTGACTGTACTCAGACAGCGCTATGACCTTGAGACGAAGCGCGTCAACTGGGATTACTACTACCCCATCACCGACCATGACTTCGGTTCATCACTGACACCCGCGCTGCACGTCATCCTGGCCTGCGAACTCGGTCTGACCGAAGCCGCCTACGAACTGTTCATGAAGGGCGCGTTAGTGGACCTGGAAGATCAGCGCGGCAACTCCGACGAGGGCGTTCACGTTGCCTGCGCCGGGGCCGTATGGCAGGCGGCTATCATGGGCTTTGCCGGCCTGCGTTTCACCAGCGATAGCTATACCACAAATCCGCACTGGCCCGAAGGCTGGACACGCCTGGTCTTCAAGTGTTGTCATAAAGGGCAGTTGGTCGAGGTTGATCTAAGGAAGTCATAAGAACGTTCTCCTTCACTATGATATACTTTCACCAGGCAGAGTTTTATCATAGCGAAGGAGAACGTTCCACATGCCGGTAAAGAACAGCGTTGGTATCTGGGCATTTGGCCCCAATGCGACCCGCTTTGTACCGATTGGCTACCATCCAGAGACGATTCACGAAGACATGGTGACGCGCACGAAGCGCGTAGTGGACGGGCTGGCCGACCTTATGGACGGGCTGGAGTATCACTATCCAGGCGAAATTAACGAAGATAGCGTTGATGCCATCAAAGCGGCGCTGGGGCCGATGGATATTTATTGCCTGGCGGCGGGATTGCATCCCGATCCGACCTATAAGCTGGGAGCATTCATCAATCCCGATGCGAACTTGAGGCGCAAGGGTATAGAAACGCTCAAACGCGGCGTCGATCTCGCTGCCGCCCTGGGAGCGCACTTCATCATCTGGCCTGGCGCGGAAGGCTACAACTACAACTTCCAGCGCGACTATGCGCAAACCTGGGAGTTGTTTGTCAATGGCGTGGGCGAAGTGGTCGCGCACGCGGCAGAGAAGGGCGTGACGGTCTTCCTGGAACACAAAAACAGCGAACCGGCCATGAATATTTTGATGCGCAACATTTCTGCTTGCCTCTACACTATCGACCGCGTGCGTCGCATGGGCGTAGATGTCTCGCGCCTCCAGGTCAATATGGACTGGCAACACCTCATCATGAACGGCGAAAACCTGGCCGAATACGCCGCGCTGCTGCACGTCGAGGGCAAACTGGGACACCAGCACGCCAACTCTGGCTGGGGAACCTTCGACGACGACAATATGGTGGGCGCGGCCTTCTTCATGCAAACGCTCGAACTGGCAATGACGCTGCAAGATGTAGACTATGGTTCGCGGGGCGAGCGCATCGGCTACGACCTCTATCCCTATACCGAAGACCAGATAGCCGCCGTGCGCCGTTCCGTGCTGCAATGGGCCTTCATCGACGACCTGGCGCGCAAGCTTGATCGCAACGCGCTCTCCCAGGCGCGTGCTAACGCCGACGCCGTCGAGGGCTACCGCATCGTCTACGAAGCGATGGGCCTGGACAAAGCCTACACAGATCGCATTATCGCGCAACGCAAGAAATAAGGGGGAAATATGCAAGCGCTGCTCGGCATAGACCTCGGCACAACGGGCGTTAAGGCCGCGCTTTTCGGCGCGGAAGACGGTCAGGTCATCACCTCGGCTTTTTTTGAGTATCCCCTGTATCATCCACATCCGGGATGGGCGGAACAGCTTCCAGAAGACTGGTGGCGGGCCACCATTGCGGCCATTCGCGCCTGCCTTGAGGCGGCGGCGCGCCATGGCGTCATGCCTGCCGATGTGCGCGGCGTGGGTCTGTCCGGTCAAATGCATGGCGTGGTTTTGCTTGATGAGCAATCAATGGTTTTGCGACCATGCATCATCTGGGCCGATCAACGCTCAGAACCGCAATGTCGTTGGATGACGGAGCGCGTGGGCGAAAAGCAATTGATTGAGTATGTCAGCAACCCCGCGCTGCCCGGCTTTTCCGCCCCAAAGGCGCTATGGGTGCGTGATAACGAACCCGACATTTTCGCGCGCGCCCAGACATTGCTTTTGCCCAAAGATTATATTCGTTTCCTGCTCACAGGCGTCAAAGCGATGGAGATTTCGGACGCGGCCGGCACCTGTCTGCTGGATGTGAAGCGCGGTGAGTGGTCGCGCGAAGTGCTGGATGCCATCGGGTTCGATCCGTCGCTGCTGCCAATGGTGGTGCCTGCCGACAAGATATGCGGCACGATTACGGCGGAAGTCGCGCAATTGACAGGTCTAATCGAGGGTACGTATGTGGCAGGCGGCGGTGCGGATAACGCTTGCGGCGCGGTGGGTAATGGTGTGGTGCGTTCAGGGCTGGCCTTAGTCTCGATTGGCACCAGTGGCGTCGTGCTGATGCATACCGATACTCCCCTGGTAGACCTTTCGGCGGGACCGCCGCCGCGCGTGCATACCTTTAACCATGCCGTGCCACATGCCTGGTATATGATGGGCGTTACGCAGAGCGCGGGCCTGTCGCTGCGCTGGGTGCGCGATAATATCGGGCTGCCCGAAATGGCAATGGAACGTTGGGCAGGCATAGATGCTTATGCCACGTTGGTAAAGGAAGCCGAATATGTCCCGGCGGGCAGCGATGGCCTGCTCTTCCTGCCCTATTTGCAGGGGGAACGCACGCCCCACCTGGATGCCTACGCGCGCGGCGGCTGGATTGGCCTGACCGCCAGCCATACTCGCCGCCACCTGGTGCGCTCCGTGCTGGAGGGCGTGGCTTTCAGTCTGAAAGATTGTTTCGGCATCATCGAGGAGCAGAACCTGACGCTGGAACAGGTACGCGCTACTGGCGGCGGCGCGAAAAGTCCTCTCTGGCGACAGATCATCGCCGATGTGCTGGGCGTGGAACTGGTGACGACCAACGCCCAGGAAGGGCCAGCCTTCGGAGCGGCCCTGCTGGCCGGCGTAGCAAGCGGCGTCTACCCATCTGTGCGGCAGGCGTGCGATGCAACCGTGCGCGTCGTTGAGCGCACCGAACCGCAGCAGCACAACGCATCTGTGTATGCCCGTCTGTATGATCAGTACGAAGACCTGTACTTCGCCTTACAGCCGATTATCAACCATCCCCTGTAATTGCCTTTGCATGAACGATGGGACAGGAGCGACGCATGTGTCGCTCCTGTCCCATCGTTCATGACAATACTTCCCCATTTCTCCTATTTTGTCCGTTTCGGCGAAAACGCATGAGCGACTATGTAATTTTTTAGTATGCGTGGCGTTTAGGTTAGTAGAAGAGAAATACATCAAAAGAGACGGTATCTCCGCAAATGCCGGGAGCGGGAAGAACGCACAATGACACATTCTTTGCATGGTTTGCCAGAAACAGGGATTGAGCAACAACCTACGCAGCCCATAGAGCAGCAACGCGAGGCGATTGAAGAGCAGCCTACTCAAGCGTTACCCGTGGACTCACAAAGCGAGAAGCTTGAGGAGCAACCTACATTGGCGCTGCCTCTTAAAGAGGACTTTTCGGAACAAACGGTGCAGTTACCAGTTTCTCCTCGACGCTCCAAAATAAAAAAACGCTGGCTGATCCTTGTGCCACTCTATGTTTTACTGATTGGCGGAGGGCTGTTCGGTCGGACGGCTATCGTCAACTGGCTTGCCACAACATCCGTGCCTCCACGAAGCACACCTGTCGTTTTGCATGTGCGCCGCACCAGCGCGCACTCCTCGGCAATTGATAACGCGGCGCGTAGCTTTATGGGAGACATGGTGAGCAAAAATTGGGCGGCGATGTGGGCCATGTTGTCGCCCGATGCGCGGCGCTTATATAGCGGGGAGTCGGATTTCACACGCTTCGAGCAGGCCAAATTCGGATCTCTCACCTTTATCGACTTCAAAGAGGGCGGGACACAGTTGCAGCAGCCCTGGCTCGATCCTGATAGCACGCTCATCTACCCCATCGCGGCCACATTGCAAGTATCGCTGGAAGCATCCGCTCCCGATGGTGTGCTGACCAGCGCTTCGCTGTCTGATCTGCATAATGGTCTTTTTCACAATACCCTGTTGGCGCTGGTGCCGCGCAATGGACAGTGGCAGGTGCTGGTTGCCGGGCCAGCCGATCTCGATGCTCCCTTGCAGGTGCCTGCTTCGCCCGCGCCAGTGCGCTTGCAGGTGCCTGTATTCATGTATCACCATGTATCGAATAAGCCAACCTACAACCTGCTGGACTATAGCCTGACCGTCACAACCACCGAATTCAACGCTCAACTGAACTGGTTGCAAGCGCGGGGCTACCATAGTATCAACATGACCGAATTATTTGACGCGCTCTACTTCGACAAAGCGCTGCCCGCGCATCCTATGATACTCTCCTTTGATGATGGCTATGAGGATATGTATACCGATGCCGTGCCTGCTCTACTGGCTCACCACTATCGCGGCGTCTTCTATATTATCACCGGCATGATCGGTGGTCGTTATATGACCTGGAGCCAGGTACGTGCGCTGAATGAGTATGGAATGCAGATTGCCTCGCACACGGTCCACCATATCAATATTGGGCAGCCGCCCGCCTATACCACTACCCAGAAAGAGTTGCTGGACTCGAAAAATAGCCTGCAAGCGCAGTTAGGCGAACCGGTTCAATTCTTCTGCTACCCGACGGGCGAACCATTTCATCATGATACGTATTACGAACAACAACTGGTACTGAAAGATTTGCTGGCCGATGGCTATATTGGCGCGACTCTCGACCCTTTCTCTTTCAACAGCACTATTCAGAACGCTCGTGCACCCTATCAATTGCCGCGCGTCCGTGTGAATGGCGGCGAAAGCCTGCAAGCATTTACGGGCATCCTCAACGTCACGCTGAGCTATGATGCCGCGCATGTGGTATAGTGAGAAGTGCAACCTTGCTACCACTTTTACGTATTACATGCAAAGCCGGAAGAGTTGTCGCCCGGCAGGAATCTTCTTAAAATTTGCGAGGGTACACCTATGGATTTCTTGAAATTGCTGACCGCTAACTTCTGGACGACAGTTGTGATCCTGCTGTTTATTATCACCATTGTGAGTATCGTCCTCGGTATTTTTCTGGAAATGTATAAAACCAGTATCCGGGCCAGCGAGAAGAAGATGGAACTGCGCAACGAGGAGTTGCGCTTGCGACTGAGGCTGGAACAGCAGAAAAAAGGCGACCTTGCTGACTCGCCGCAGGCAAGTCTTCCCCAGCCCAAAGAGCTATCCTGGGAAGAACAGTCGCAAATTCATTACGAAATGGGCTACCAGCAACAAAAGTAAACCTGCTTCTATATATCCTCTCCGCGTTCCGCCTGCGTTATGATCTCTGCCGCGCGCTTGCGCAATGCCTCGCGGAGTTCGGCTGGCTCGCGCACGACCAGGGGACAGCGCAGACTGACCAGGAAATTCGCCATCCAGTCAAGTGACTGCGAGTAGGTACTTAATAGCACGCCGCCCGGAACCTGTTCCAGCATGGCGGTATTCGGTGATACCTCCCGCTCAGCCTCCTCCCAGGGCTTCTCCAGCAAGACTTCCACCTTCCAGGTACCCGGCATACTGGCGATGGAGCGCCTGAGCTGCTCGATGGCATCGAAACCGGGTGGGCGGGTGAAGTGTTCCTCAAGCTGTTCTGCCTGGAGTACGCGATCCAGGCGGAACGTTCGCATATCTTGCCGCAGGTGACAGTAGCCGATGGTGTACCAGAGTCCGGCCTGGAAGATCAGCCCATAGGGATCGACAGCGCGTTCGGTATAGTCCGCCTGACTGGCGCGGTAGCGCATCCAGACGCGCTTCTCCTGCTGCGTAGCCGCGCTAAAAGTGAGTACCACAGAGCCGCCCGGCGCTGAACGAGACAGGTCTGATGAAGCAATGTTGAGTACGAGCGTATCCTGTACCGCCTGTACCCGCTCGCGTAAGGCTTCGGGGAGTACGCGGTCGATCTTGGCAAGTGCTCCCTCGACGGCGGGAGTCGTCATGGCGATACCCACGCGCTTTGCCGCCAGCAATCCCAGCGTAAGCGCTAACGCCTCGTCCTCTGTAAACATCAACGGGGGCATTTTGAAGCCGCGTCGCAGGCGATAGTTGCCATAGCGCCCGCGCTCTCCCTCGATGGGGATGCCTAATTCTTGCAGCATCAAGATATAGCGGCGCACGCTGCGCACATCCACTTCTAGGCGTTCGGCGAGCTTCGGCCCGCTCATCTGGCGGTGCGATTGCAGCAGTTCGAGTACGGTAAGCACGCGCGTTGTCGGATGGTACATAGCAATTTTCCTTTTTTGCCGGAAATCCGTCTTAATCAGGACTGATTATATCCTCTTATCAGAGTATACTTGAAATAGATGAAAGAAACAAACCAGTATCAAAAAGGAGAGCGCAATGTCAAACAGTCCTTACCTGTACGAAAAGCTGGTCGCTACCCGTCATGCTGAAATCCGCCAGGCTATGCAGCAGAGCCATAAATCTACTCATGCTGAACAGCCGTCAACCTTCGCGTCGAATGCTGCTGACAGGTTCGGCACCATGCTGGTAGAGCTGGGTACCCGCCTCCAACGGACGAAGCACCAGCACAAAGCATCCCTCTCGTAGAGAACGTTGACCATAGACAAGATGAGCGGCAAGGAACATCCCTTGCCGCTCATTGTACTATACCCACCCCGCCTGAAATGAACAGCCTCTCCAGGCTATGTGATCTCCTTCACGAGTTCTGAAGGGTACACCTGTTCTGTCAAGAAGCGACGAAAGGCATTCCATCTATCGGGACCTTGTAGCCAGGGTTTCATCGCCTGTCTTCCGTAGAAATACGTGAAGATATAGGCTTGCTGAAAAGGAACCTTCAAGAACTCCAGGAACTTGAGCGCCTCTTCATCGGACACCATCGAGTACTTTATCAGGTATTGCGTCACCTCTTCGTCTGAGCGTCCTTCGTGCAGCAGGAAGGCGGCGTTTCCCGCTACTGGATAGTCCAGCAATTCCCCGGCCTTGCGCAGTTTCGCGGTATCAATAGTATCCGGCTCAATACCTGCTTCTGGATAAATATGCCCGGCTAACCATTGCTCTGCCTCTTCCGAGGGAAAAATCATCTCGCGGGCAGAGGTGGCAATCCCTTCGCTAATCACCGACTGTGGGCTGATAATCGGGAAGATTGCTTGCTCGAGGTACCCACGCTCTCGGAATAGGCGCTGCTCTTTCAGGACAAATTCAGTGTGATGACCAGGATACCCTTCGTGGCACATGAAATCCATCAAGCCATTCAAGTCGGTGGGGAGGTCTGTGTTCAACTCTACTCGGGAGCGATAATTGCCCAGGTACCAGTTTTCTCCCATAAAGACCTGGTCGCTCACCGTCTGCATCTCAACGCCTTCATCAGCGGGCAGATTGACAAAGGTCCGGGTACGACGGCGAGCTTCGGCTGCTGTTCGCTGCATCAAGTTCAAGAGCAAGCCGGACTTTTCCTGTGCCAGTTGATACCGCTTCCTCCAGCCCTGTAACCGATCAGGCAGGCTTGCATCGCCCGGAAGCACTTCATCGAGTAAGGCAAGTCCTTGCTCGAACTGGGATTCGGGTATTCGTTCGGGGTGAATGTCGAAGCAGCGCTGCGCCTCCTCTTCCAGGGAAAAGGTCTCGCCATTGAGCTTACGACAGACCGTTTCCAGCGCCGCGACCTGTTTTCCCAGGTAGGCTGCCCGGTGTGTTTCAAAACCCTGCTCAACCAGAGCATCTTCAAGAGCCATTGCATCTCGAACCAACTCACCGGCAGGCTTTTCTGCTTCCGTTTCTGCCTCGGCCTTCCATTCGGGCGGGCCATAGTAGTAATCGACGAAGCGGCTCTGCGTGAATTTCTGAATGGCTTTGTCCATACGAAATGTGAGGAGGACATACTCTCTGAACCATTGCTCATTCATGGATATCTCCTTTCATTGAAACGACAATACCAGGAAGAAATGCCCCATTTTTTGTCCCCTGGTGAGATAGCCTACTGAGATGGTGAACGGGATGCGGTTTCATCGACTGCGGGATGTTCAACCGTTGAGTGAGAGTTCCCTGCTGGCGAAAACGACTCGGTGTCATTGAGGTCGCGTAAGGGACTCAACCAGCCCATCAGTCCATAGCGCTGAGCGCCAAGTAATTCCCAGGCACGAACAAGGCCAAGAGCAAAGGCACCCAGCAAGCACGAGATCAGCGCGTATATGATCCCGGACTGGGAGGGATCAGCGATGAGCTGCGCCCCATTCAGTAGTTCTAACCCGTAGAGGGCGACACTGAGCAAGGCCAGAAAGGCCCCCCGCAGCAAACTCTGCCAGCCGCCCTTGCGCACCCTCAAGAGGTGCCATGCCTGGATCAGACTCGTCAGCAGGCAGATGCCGCTAAAAGGCACAATGATCATGCCAAAGGGGAAGCGGGGAATCAGCGCGACCAGCGAAATGAAGAACGCATTAATCAAAGCGGTAAAGGCGCTGCCTGCAACGGCCTGTCGCTCCATTGGCGCGCGGCGAGTGACCATCTGCTCTGGCGCGATAGAAACGGCCACAAAGAGCAGGCCAACGAGAGCGGCTCCAGCGCTGGCACCGGCGATGAAGAAGTTAGCGAATTCTGGTGGAACCACGAGAGAAACTCCTTCCTGTGCTTGTTCCCTTGAAGGGGAGCCATTTGTAAGGTGAGCCAGTGCCTGCATTGTAGTCTGTCATGGAACGAAACACAAGGGTGGCTGACTTAGTTCGAGTGGCTTGCCTGCGCGCTGTGTCTGCTCGCGGCGCTGATGGAGATGCGTCCAGCTATTTCTCCGGCGAGCGGGTGGGTTGCGTTGTCGATGCGCACGGTGAGAATATCTCCGTAGGGATTACGGGCTTCTACGGTAATCCAGGTACCCGGAATCAGGCCGAGCGAGGCGAGATAGCGCAGGAGGGCCGGGTCTTCATCAGGCACACGCACTACTTTGGCCTGCATTCCTGTTTCGAGTGTATTCAGTGGAATATCGTCGGCAATATTGATGAGACCCTCCCGGCTGGGAATCGGGTCGCCGTGCTGGTCGCGGGTGGGATGTCCGAGCCTGGCCGAGATGCGTTCTTCCAGGTCCTCGGAAATGAAAGGCGCGAGTCGCTCTGCTTCGTCATGTACTTGCTCCCATGACATATCCAGGGTGGCAGCCAGAAACAGTTCGAGCAAGCGCTGGTGACGCAGCAATTCCATAGCTACCCGCTCACCTCGCCGTGTCAAGGCAACTCCTTGATATGGGGTGTGCATCACATACGATCCCTGACCGTCTTCGTCTTGAGCCAGGCGGCGGATCATGGCTGAAACAGACGCCGGTTTGATGCCCATTCTCCCGGCCAGCGCCTGTACAGTGACATGACCTGTCCTTTGCTGCACCAGCAAAATGGCCCTCAAATATTCTTGCTCAGAAGCGGAAAGACTCTCTTGCATCTAAAAAGTCCTCTAGTAGTATCAGGTAGCCCTAAGTTAGCCTCACCTAATACTATAGTATGTGACAGCTAACTGTCAAGTTATGCCCGAAATAAATAGGAGTTAGAATATGTTATAATGGGAGAAAAGGTATCCAATTGTTCGGAGGAGCCATTATGATGAGTAAAAACTGGAGTAAGGGGACGCACCCGCTCGATTCAGAACAACGACATATATCTACACCTCATCCTGAGGGTGCGCAGCATGATGCTGCCTCTCCAGTTGCGGAGGTGGTTGATTCTATCAAAGAGGCGGCGAGCGGCGACGAGGCATCGCGCCGCTTTCTTTTGCGAGTAGTTCAGCCTGGGCTGGCGGGACTGATGGATGGGTCGGTCTCGACGTTGGCTCCCATCTTCGCTACGGCCTTTGCCACGCATCGCCCGTTTACGGCCTTCCTGGTAGGTATGGCGGCGGCAACCGGAGCGGGCATTAGCATGGCCTTTTCGGAAGCGCTCTCTGACAACGGTGAACTTACGGGGCGCGGTAGTCCGGTAGTGCGTGGCGCTATCACAGGCGGCATGACGTTTCTGGGAGGGTCGCTGCATACGCTGCCCTTCCTCGTATCTAATTTGCACGTCGCGCTGGTGATAGCTTACGTGGTGGTAGCAGTGGAACTAGTCTTGATTGCGGCGATACGTTACCGCTTCTTTGGCACCAAATGGTGGCTCTCGATGGTGCAGGTTGTGGGCGGAGGCGCGCTGGTTTTCGCTGCCGCCCTCATCTTCGGCAACGCCTGAGTCGATGGCAAAAAGGAATCAGCGAGGTGGGAACTGTCATCCTGAGCGAAGTGAAGGATCTGTGCGCGACCAGTGAGAGATCCTTCGCTTCGCTCAGGATGACAGCTTGCTTGCTCCTTTTTTAAACTACCCTCGTGGGCATCCGGGGTAGGGCTGGGACCTATTTTGCGGCCACCGATACGCCAACGATCGTATTGGCTGGAACGTTAATCGTGGCTATATAGCCGTTTCCGCCGGTCACGGGAATGAGCGTTGCCTGGCTGGTAGTAATAGAATTGCCCGGATTGCTGAACGTGAATTTCAGGGTAAAGATGCTTGCCTGAGTAGCGGATACAGTCCCCGGATTCTGGAGATAGATGTGCAGGCCGGTGAGCGTTTGAGCACTGGTATTGATGATGGCTAGCCCATCGTGTGCTTTGCTGGTGATTCCGGTGACATAGACGCCGGTGGGTTTGATAAGCGTCGTGTTGGCAACATGGCCGTTATCGGTCATGTCGAGATACTGCGCGGAACCGAAAAGGTTATAGGCGTAATACTCCGGGTAGGGCTGCACCGGCGTGGGTGGCCCTCCGCAGTCCATCTGAGCGTCGAACACGCCGAACATACAGAGATTTCCATTGGGGATTGTCCAGGTATAGTACGCCAGCCCCGCCGGAACTGCACCCGCCGGACCGTATGCGGAATTTTTGTCGTAGACTGCATTCAACGAATCGGCAATAAAGAGCGCGTTCATAAGCGGTGAAGTCGTGGGATCATTGCGGCAGACATTGGGGTAGCAAGGGGTCATGGCGTATTCATCGAGGTAAATAGGCGTACTGGCAGCGTTTGGTTGTTTGCCGCTATGCACCATTTTAGCTATTTCTTCGTATTGCGCCGCTACGCCCAGGGCAGGGTCCTGCAAGTTGGCGACGAGCGAGGTGCTGCCATTATTAAAGCTGGGACTCGATAGAAAACGGTGATAGGTAATAAAATCGACGTATGGGTATATAGTCGGATCGTTCAAAAGGGCGGGCAGCCACATGGTGAGATGCTGTTTCAGGGCGTAGACCAACGCTGGCCCACCGATTTCCGTACTCTTGCCGTCCCTTGCGGCCTGCTGTTTCATGAGAGGCGCAGCGGCAGAGTAGATGGCGCGGTAGGCCGTGACCCTGTCCTGGTCGGCGTTCTGGTCGTTGGGCAGTTCGCAAAGAAACTGCGAGCCGTCGGGTTGGTTCCATATTTCATAAAATGCATGGGCCTGGGGAAACTTTTGATCGACATGCGCGACGACCAGCGCCGCCAGTTTGGCCCACATTTGCGGCCCTTGATCCTGCCCATTCACCAGGTACATCGGCTTACTTGAGTGATCGTCGAAGGGCGGATTATTCGCCAGGCAAGCATTGGTTTGTGGCGGAGATTGAGTTTGTGGTTCTAGCCAGGTTGGAGTAGACGCCAGGGAGATGATGGGTTGCAGGTTAAATTGAGTGGCGAGCGTCATCTGGTTATCAAACTTGGTCCAGACCTGCTGCGACGGATTGGTCAGGCTGGCTGCTGTCGGGAAGATCTGGGCTATAGCATCATAGTCGCCAAGCTTAAACAGGTGAAAATTGGCCTGTTGAACAGCATTCGCGTTAGTTGGTAGGACAGTGCCAATGTCGATACCCGCTATACCAAGATAGCGATAGGGTATCGGATAGGCCGTATTCTGTCGATTGCCGAAATCGACAGTAATATTGGCGAGGCTGGCTGAAATTGTCGATGTTGGCTGTTGTGTACTCTTACCGTTAGCGGTTGCGACCGCCCCTGTAAGCATTGATCCAGGCGTTGAGCCTTGCAGGAAAGCAGCTCCGCCTGAGTTCTTGCCCGTACCCGTAGAGGAAGGGCCACCAATAGTCAATGCTCGCATGTGGCCTGCCATGAGAAGTATGACAGTGGCTATCACGAGCGCGATAGATAGCGAAACGCTTACTTTTTTCCGCTTGAGAATACCAAAATATGCTCGCTTGCTCTTAATCATAGAATGATTGTCCCTCCCCAGAAGCAATAATTGAGACCCCATTTCACATAACGTATTAATATATGTAAAATAACAATGCATAGTATTGATACCTGGATTGAAGAATCTGACGAATTACCTGCACAGCAGCATATCAGATGCCAGTGCAATCAACACCATGCCCAGACAAAGCGCGACCACGCCGGTCCAGCCTGCCCACAGCAGCGCGAAACCCGGCAGTACGGCTCCCAGGCTGCCGCCAAAGTAGTACAACGAGAGGTACATCGAGGCGGCCGTGCCTTTAGCGGCGGTCGCCTTTTCGCCAAGATAGAGATTAGCGGCGGCGACGGTGGAAAACATGCCCAGCGTCAGCAGGCCGAGGCCACAGAGCGTGATGGGTAGCATGGGGATGAGCGTAATCAGCAATCCTGTAGCAGCAATTCCCATGCTACCGGCAATGGCGCGACGCGAACCAATGCGCCCCGCGATGGTTCCCGCGATGGGCGAGAAAATGCCCGTCAGCCAGAGCAGGTAAACCAGGCCAAGAGAAACGGTCGAGAGATTGAAGTGCGGTCCCGTGAGATAGTAGGGCAGATAGGTGAAGATGCCGATGAAGCCGAAAAAACTGGTGAAGCCGACCATAAACGCTCCAACAAGGCCGCGATTGCGCAGGTGCATTCGCATGTCACGCAGCGATTGAAGCGCGAATTGACGATCTGCCAGCAGGTGAAATACCATACGCCACATTGTGCCGCGATCAAGATTCTTGCTGCTGCGCTTATCTGGCAAGAAACGCCACATGCACAGCGCGGCTACCAGCGTTGGTAAGGTGAACAGGAGCAATGCTACCTGCCAGTTGAAGAACCCTGTTAGCGCCGCGCTGCCAGCACGCGCGAATAAGCCGCCCAGCGTCAGCCCGCTGACATAAATGCCCATTGCCAGGCCGCGCCCCCTGCCCGAAAACTCTTCATTGACATATGAGATCGCCACGCTGGTCAGGCCGGGCATGAGCAAGCCCTGCACGGCGCGTAGCATAACCAGCGCAGCAAAGTTTGGTGAGAGACCGAGCAGCAGCGTAGGGATGACCACCAGCAGGCTGGCGCACACCATGACCGGCTTGCGCCCGATACGGTCGGAAATGGGACCGTAGATGAGCGAACCAACCGCAACCGCCAGCACCAGCACAGAGATTGATAAACCGGCAGTAGGCGCACTGACATGAAAGGCGTCGCTGAGTACCGGAAGGATAGCCTGCGTGCTGTACATGTTGGCGAAAACGAAGGCCGGGGCAAGAAAGAGGGATACCAGCGCCCACACTCGCGGCTTTTCCTGTTCCATTCTCGCTCCTATGAGGGGGCTTCCTTTCATCTGGAAGAACAAAAATGCCTGTACGGTTCATTGTAGCATGTTTGCCTGTTATATAATGTCGTTGTATAAGAGAAAATCCTTTACCTGGGAGGAGTGAAATATGGACATTTATCGCGCGCTCAATGCGGATGTGCCGCAACTGCTCTTTACGGTGCTGCACCAGTCCGGCCCTACCGTTTCTGACGAGGATTTTACGCGCACTGTGACCGCGCTGCATCTGGATATACGCAAACAGGCGCAGGAGGTGGGCGAAGAGTTGCAGCAATGGTTGCAACGGCGGTCCCGGCAGGAGGCCGAAGAGACTGCGCGCAAATTACAACGTCTTGGCCTGCTGGCGGAAACGGCAAATGTTGAAGCGGTTCAGCAAGCGATTGAGCGCGATTTTCGCCGTTTCGCGGGTCGCGTAGGCTCGGAGTCTGTGCTGGGTATGCAGGGTTCGGGCGAAGAGGTCTTCGCCGAGACGATGCCGCTTGATGTCGGCCTGGCGAAGCGCGTGGCCGATGGCCGCGAATATATGACCTCGCTGGGATTTAAGCCTGGACAGGGGCCGCTGCACGAGGCATGGTTGCTCTTTCGCGGCTCAATACATTATGACGTAATGGAACATATCGTGCGCGACCGTATGGGTATCTATGTGGGTACACACGGCGCGCATATCGAAAATGTCGGGCGTACCTCATTTGGCACCTACAATCTCATCTACCAGCTCGGCGAATCGCTGACCGCCGACCTTGCCGGTGATGCGCTCGCGCAGGAAGTCACCTTTGCCTTCAGTAAAGGACCTTTCCACTACAGTGACTTCCGGCGTGATGTTTCTGATCTTATGGAGCGAATTGGACAGCAGATAAACCTGAGTCATGCATCATTCTGGCAGCGCAAACTTGGCCTGGGTACGGGCAAAGAGTTCGTGCTGCGTTTGCGCCTTCCGGCAAGCGAAGATGCTTTGCGCGAAGCGATTGTAGCGATCTCAGATGCCGGACGAGTAGGTAAGGAGACGATCATCAAGCGCGGCAAGATGCTGTTGGGCAGGCGGGTGTTATAGCTTTATTACGCCATGACAGGAAGTGCAGGTGAGCATCTACACCTGCACTCCTCGCAGGCGTTCTTCCTCATCCACGCGAATCATGGTCGCGTCGTATGCTGCCTCATCCGTGCTTTCCGTCCCCTCGTCCGGTC
>DASTKD010000405.1:0-4787 GCA_035716135.1 Ktedonobacteraceae bacterium | reverse complement strand
CGTACCTTGAACGAGGACAAGCACAAGGCCCCCGCATCCACCCGACCCCACCCCTTGTCCCTACAGGGTGCAGGACGCCAGCGTCCCCCCTCCTTCCCGCATTCGGTCGGCAAACATCATCAGGATGCGGATACGGCGAACAAATCGTTGAAAGGAACCCAAAGCTATGGAGCTTGGTTTGAAAGGCCGCACAGCCGTGATTGTGGGTGGTAGCATGGGCATTGGCAAGGCTGCCGCGCGAGGGCTGGCTGCCGGAGGGGTCAACCTGGTGCTGTTGGCGCGCGGACAGGAGAGTCTTGATACGGCAGTCAGTGAGATCATTGGTGAAAGTGGCGTAGATGTAATAGCCATCCCGACTAATATGAGAGACGCACAATCGGTTAACGATGCGGCTTCGACGGCGGCCAATCGATTTGGCACCATCCATATCATGGTTTATACTGCTGGTAATCGTATGCGGCGTCCCGACAGGCAGATTTTGTGGGAGGATGAGGACTGGCTGGATGATGTGAACGTCAAACTGATCGGAATGCTGCGGGCCATTCGAGCCTTCCTGCCCCATTTTGCCAGAGATGGCAGCGGGCGCATTATCAATGTTGGCGGCTCAGCGGGTATGATGGAGTGGGAGAAGGCTATGACGCATGGCATCAATAATTCGGCCATGCGGCACGCCTCGACCTACCTGGCGCGCGACCTGGCCGCCGACAAGATTACAGTAAATACCGTCGTACCGGGCCTGGTTGCTACTGAGTGGCGCGAGGGCTGGGCCGATGCCAGAGCGAAACAGCAGGGCAAAAGCCGCGAGCAATTCCTGGCCGATTACTGCGAGCAAAAGGGTATTCTGGCCGGTCGTTGGGTTGATATGCGCGAGGTCGCCGACCTGATCGTTTTCCTGGCTTCGGATCGCGCGCAATATATCAATGGCACCAGTCTGGTAATCGATGGCGGCTTGAGCGTCAATGCTCGTTAAGAGCATATCTATGTTCGGGTGGAAAACAAAGATGGTTTGTAGGGACGCGATTTATCGCGTCCGTATCGCTATATGAATCATGTGAGCGGACGCGATTTATCGCGTCCCTACACCCCGAATAGAAGATAAGGAGGTTCTGATGTCTATTACGAATGTGAAACAGATCTCTCATGTTGCTTTGAAGACGCGCGATGTGGAGCAGCAGGCCGACTTTTATACGCACCTGGTTGGCCTCGGCGAGACCGAACGTGATAGCACCGGTCGCGTCTACCTGCGCTGTAATACCAATCACCACGCTGTCGTACTCATGCCCTCCGACAAGGCGGGGATAGATCACTTCGCGCTGGACGTGGGTAGCGCAGCGGAATTGGAGGAGGCGGCTAACGCGCTGAGCCGCGCCGGTATTGCTTACGAGACGGAGGGTGCGGGCGAGGCCGGGCAAGGGACGGCACTGCGGCTGCGCGATCCCGATGGCTACACAGTTGAGCTTATTGGCGGCATGGCGCAAGTCAGCCCAAACTATGGGCCGCGCGCTGTGCAGCCGCGCAAGCTTGGACACGTTACCTTGCTCGTTGATAGCTGCAAGCGCAGCGCCAGCTTTTATAGCGAAGTGCTGGGTTTCCGCGTTTCTGACGCTGTTGAAGATGTCTTTCTCTGGATGCGCTGCAATCCTGACCATCATGGATTAGCTTTTGCTAAGGGAGAGCCAGGCAAGATGCATCACTTCGCCTTTGAGGTGGTGGACTTCTCCTACCTGGCGCGGCAGGCTGAACACCTGATGCAACACGGCTATTCGCTGCTCTATGGTCCTGGTCGGCACGGCCCAGGTGAAAACCAGTTTGAGTACTTTCGGGACCCTGAGCGCAACATGATTGAATTCATGTGTGATATACAGCAAATCTGGAATGATGCGGTGTATGTTCCCAGAGTATGGAATACGCAGGAAAAGTGGATCAATATGTGGGGGCCGAATCCACCCGACGATTTCCTGTAGAGATTTCCTACTGAACATTTCCGACCACTACCGGCCATGTCATTCTGAGCGCAGCGAAGAATCTCTGTGGGTGAGCGAGATTCTTCGCTGCGCTCAGAATGACAGATCCAGACCGATCTTGATTGGTAATAGTGATTAGTCATAAAGATACAAAGAGAGCGAAGGTCACATATGCGATTAGTCACCTATAGTCACGAAGGGCAGGCGCGTACCGGCGCGCAAATTGACGGGCAGATCATCGATCTGAACCGCGCTTATGCAGCCTTGCTGCGCCATCAAGGCAATGATGATGAACTGGCGGTTGCAAGCGCGCGCGTTCCTACTGACATGATCGCGTTGCTTCAGGGCGGAGAGACTTCGTTGAAGGCGGCTCAGGATGCGCTGTCCTATGTACGTGGCAAGCTTGCGGCGAGTGATGGGCAGCATACATTGGATGGCATCGTGTATGCCAGCGAGCAAATCGCGTTTTTAGCACCGGTGCTGCGTCCCGGCAAGGTTCTTTGTCTGGGCTTGAACTACCGCGATCATGCCGCCGAAGCAGAGATGCTTGTACCCGATTACCCTATCCTGTTTCATAAGGTAGCTGGCTCGCTCACCGGCCATAAGCAGCCCATTATCATCCCGCGCACCAGCAGCCGCATCGACTACGAGGGCGAACTGGCCGTGATCGTGGGCAGGCGCGGAAAATATATCGCTGAGCAGGACGCGCTGGCATACGTGGTCGGCTATTGCGCGGCAAACGATGTCAGCGCGCGCGACCTGCAATTCCGCACTTCACAATGGACGACGGGCAAGATGCTTGATACCTTTGGCCCGCTAGGACCGGCGCTCGTTACAAAAGACGAGGTGCCAGACCCCCACGCGCTCTCCATCAAGACCATCTTGAATGGGCAGGTGATGCAGAACGCCAGTACGGCGGATATGATCTTTCGCGTTCCCTTCATCATCAGCTATATTTCCGGCATCGTCACGCTCGAAGCGGGTGATGTTATCATGACCGGCACGCCGTCGGGCATCGGCAACACCCGCAAGCCGCAGGTATTCATGAAGCCTGGCGATACCGTAACGGTCGAAATAGAGCGTCTGGGAAGCCTGACCAATCCGCTCGTCGCTGAAGAGTAATCGAGCATTCCATGTTTTATGATGGCTGTGAATATGTATCAGCCTCAATAAACGCCAGTCCTTTGCTTACAAACTCCGCAAAGTTGGGCGGATAGTCGTGATCCTCGCCGGGGTGGACCTCCAGTTCGCCGGGGAGATTGCAGGCGCGCATGATCTCGACAAGCTTGCGCGAGACTTCCAGGCACTCGACATCTTCCTCTCCAACGAGGATACAGCCACGCAAAGCCGCCGGCTTCTGGCTTTCAAGGAGTGCTGGCAGTGCCTCAAGCTCGGCAGGAGTCAGGTAGGGTGCCAGAACAATGAAGCCGCGTGTCTTGATCAATTGGCGCAGCGCCATCCAGACCGCCTGACCACCTCCCATTGAGAAGCCGCCGAGTACTACACGCTCCTGGTCCAGCGCCTGCTCGCGCCTCAGTGAAGCCAGGTGCGCGCGTATCTCGTTGATGCCGATCTCGCGGTCATCCCAGACAAAAGAATTGGGGTCGTAGATCTGCGAAGACTGTGGAAGGGCCAGCAACCAGCCCTGAGAAGTAGCCTCTCTCCAATAGTCGATAGTCACACTGGCGTTTTCTCCATTGCCATGCAACGCGATTAATAAAGGAAGCGCAGTGGCCCGGTTTGCGGTTTGCTCAACAAGCAACTCAGGTCGGACAGTGGGCCGGATTTTCTCAAAACGCTGCTGGCAGACTTCAGTCATCTTCTGAAACTCTGGCAACGGGCGTAGCGAGTCCATATCAAGTTCCCGCGCTAGCCTGTTGGGAGAGAACCAGAGGCCGAGATCCAGAATTTCCTGGAAGCTTTGTAATGCCTCTGTCTGCTCGCCAAGTAGGGCTTGCAGGCAGATACGCCAGTAGGCAATTTCCCATAAGTTTTCAGGAAAATTCGCCTTTTCTTGCTCGACTTGCTCAAGAGCCTGAGCGTACTCCTTTGCGGCATAAAGCTTCATAAGATGCAGGTTAAAAGCTCTCATAGTTTGTTGACTCATTGACGTTACTCATCCTTTCAGGAGGTGTTTCTCCTTCTTGTCGCTTTACTATTGAGGAGAATACCGTATAATGGTGTCAGATACTGTCACTATTTGGGAGATAGAATGCCACGTACAGAGCGCTTGCTGGAATTGATGCTGCGCCTGCGCACATTGCAACATTTTACCGTACAGGAACTGGCGGATGAATTTCATCTTTCGCGGCGTACCATGTTGAGAGACTTGCAGGCGCTATCAATGATGGGTGTGCCGCTCTCTGCCACTCCTGGGCCACATGGCGGCTATTTTTTGATGCAGAAGCAGCGCCTTTTGCCGTTATCACTCACAGCGGATGAGGCAATTGGTCTCATACTCGCTTATGAGGCTCTGTTGGAGTATCCTGATACGCCCTTTTCAATCCAGAGCCTCTCCGCGATTACAAAAATGCGCAATGCATTACCGCCTGATGTTGTCCAGCAGCTTGACCATTTGCGAGAGCATCTTGTCATGATCGGCGCGCAACGCATCTATACAGCGCCCTGGCTCACGGCTATTTTGCAAGCAGCAAGAGATGGCGTGCATGTATGCATTGAGTATGATTCACGTTCGCAGGTAACAGAGAGATTGATTTATCCCTATGGACTCTATGCGTTCAATGGTTTTTGGTATTGTGCCTGCTTCGACTATAAACGCCAACAGCATGTTTCTTTGCGCGCCGATCGTTTTCTCTCGTTCCA
>DASTKD010000404.1:0-6952 GCA_035716135.1 Ktedonobacteraceae bacterium | reverse complement strand
TAGCAACAAAGGATGACGGGCGTGTTGCTAGCGGGGAAGTTTGACCAGCTTGTAGCCAACATCTGGCACGGTGACGATATAGCGGGGGTGACGTGGATCTGCTTCGATTTTACGGCGCAGGCGGCTGATGTACACCCATATAAAATCGACTTCGCGGTTGTATTCCGCGCCCCAGACACGCTCGAGCAGGAGTTCATGGGTCATAACACGTCCCACGTTTTGCGCCAGCACGCTGAGCAATTTATATTCTGTGCGGCTGAGTTGCACGGGACTTCCATCGATGGAGACCTGGTGCTGGGCAAAATCGATGAGGAGATTGCCGTTCACAAAGAGCGTTTCACCGGACAGAGTTTGCTCGATGGTGGAGCGGCGGCGCAGCAGCACGCGGGCGCGCGCCAACAACTCCTTGATGCTAAAAGGCTTGACGACAAAGTCATCCGCGCCCATGTCGAGGTAACGCACATGCTCATCTTCGTCGCCATCATCACATAGCATCAGGACGGGTGTGTGTGAAAACTCGCGCAAGCGCTGCAACATTTCCGCGCCCGCCATGTCACCGGCGTCGCTCGCCAGCAAAATGAGATCGGGTTCTTCCAGATCAAGCTGGCGCAGGAATTGCAAACCATGTGTGACGACATGCACCTGGTAGCGTTGCTCTTCCAGGTTGGCGCGCAGGTAGCGAGCCATGCGCGGGTCATTTTCCACCACAACCACTTTTACGCGCGGATTCGCCAGCAATGGGCCGGTGCGCGGCAAAGGATTGCTGACGAGTGATGGCGCGTCAATGGAGGTGACTGGCGACGCGGAAGCCTGGCGCGCGGACAGCATCTGTTCGCCGGGAACAAAGGGAAGCGTGAAATAAAAGGTTGCGCCATGTCCGATGCCAGCCGATTCAGCCCAGATATTACCGCCATGCGCCTCAATAGTAGCGCGCGCGGCAGCAAGCCCCAGGCCGCTGCCAAAGGGGCGTTCCTCCGACTGCTGCACGCGATAAAAGCGGTGGAAAATGCGCTCAAGATGTTCAGGCGCAATGCCTTTGCCCGCGTCGCTGATACTCAAGCGCAGTTCGGATGCCCCGTTTTCAAGCCGGATTTTGACGACACTGCCCACCTGCGAATAGATCACCGCGTTATTCAGCAATTGATTGACGGCCTGCTCAACGCGCAAAGCATCGCACTGCACAAGACATGCCTTTTCTGGCATGTGCAGTATGAAGGTGTGGCGCGGCGCATTCTTACGCCAGCGCTCGACCAGTTGCGCGAGCAATTCTTCCAGGCGCACTTCTGAAAAACGCAATTGCTGCACACCTGCATCGAGCCGCCACACATCCAGCAGCGTATTGAGTACATCATGCAGGCGATCGGTCTGCGTATCGATCATCTGCAACATTTCGCGCAACATGGCCGGTTCCCAGCGCAGGCTATTGCCCAGCAAGGTAGTGGCGCAGCCCTTGATGATGGCAAGCGGCGTTTTGAGTTCGTGCGCGGCCAAAGCTAATGTCTCGCTACGTGACTGCATGGATGCGCGTTCCAGCGTAATATCATCCAGCAAAACGCCTCGCCCCAGCGTCTGGCCCGGTTCATCATGGACGGGGAAGCTCTGTACGCGCAACCAGCGCACCGCCGCGTCGGACAGGGCCAGCTCGGCGCTCTGCTCTTCCTCTGGATGGAGCCAGAGGCGGTCAAGTTCGGCTCGCGCGCCGGCGGGATGCGCGGTGAGCGAGAGAAGTTGCTCGCGCACATCAAATACGGGCTGCTCCAACATCTCGCGCAGGCTGATGCCGAGCAGGCGTTCCGCGCTGGGATTGGAATAAGCGACTTGCTCCTGACGATCAAGCAAGATGAGGCCACTGCGCATGTTGCTCGCTACTCCGGCCAGCACTGCATAGGGGTATAACGCGCCTGTATCTTCAGCGCCAATCATAAATAATTTGATACCTTTCCCGCTTGCCATGTAATGATGCGATAAATCGCCCCTACAATATTCTAGCAAACAGGTCAAGGTTAGACAGGAGCGACGGACGGGGTTAGTGGCCGGCTACAAAGGCGAGCATCACGATCAGGACGAGGTGCAGCAGCATCGCTATGCCAAAACCCCACGCCATAACGATGATCCAGGTGCGATCACTGATCGGTTTGTGGGTTGGCGCGTAGATATAAGGAGAACGTTCGGCAGCCACAATGCCTATGGCGATGCGCAGGCGCAAGGGAGAGAGTACAGGCGAGCGCTCCATTTCCACGAGCAGCAAGGCATGGCAACGTTTGCACAGTGTCCACGATTGACGCGGTTCTGGCACCCCCAACGGCTCTATAAGGTGTGTCGCGCTAAACCAGATACGGCGCGCGCAAATGGAACAGCGAACAGAAGCTTTTTTTCTGGCACGCAACTCTTCGCGCTCTGTGGCGACAGTTGATGCGCTATCGATTTCGCTTTTCTCAATGTCGTCCACGTTTCGCTGTCCTTTCGAGATCGGGTATGATAAATCTGACTCCCACAAAAGCATTGTACCATATCGCACGGTAGAACATGAAGAAGAGTATACCAGCACATCCGTAGGGGCGGGGGTTGGGTGGAGCGGGGAGGGGACGCTTGCGTCGCCCGCGCCCTGGCTCTAGTTCACCTCCCAGGGCTAATTGATGGTCAGCGTTACGGTGACGGTTTGTGAGATTCCGCCGGGGGCAGTGAAATTCACTGTCGCTGTATAGGTTCCCGCCGTCATGCTGGCGACATTCACAGTAAATGTGGAAGTTGATGCTCCGCCGCCTGCGTCGCTTCCTGACGCGGGTGCCACTGTCAACCAGGATTGAGAGGGCGCGCCTGCTGTCCAGTTGAGAGTACCGCCGCCACTATTGGTAATAGTGAGGGTTTGCGCTGCCGGATTAGTGCCGGCAGTTGTCGTGAACGAAAGAGCCGCCTTGCTCAATTGCATGGCGGCGGGAGGCGCGGTAACGCTGATGCTTATGGCTACGGCTGAGGGGCTGCCGCTCACCGACCCGCTCGTCAATGGGTCGGTTGCGCTGATGGTGACGCTGGTTGAGGCCGTTGTGCCGCCAGGCAGCCCGGTAGCATTGACGCTAATAGTGATAGTCGTGCTGGCTCCCGCAGCCAGGCTACCCGCAGCCGGAGACGCGATTGTCACATAGCCGGGCGCGCCAGATGCCAGCGCGGCGCTCCAGTTGAGCGGTTCGCCACCGGTATTCTTGATAGTGATGGTTTGCGTACTGGCTACCGGCGCGATATTGAAGGTGAGCGAGGCCGGAGCAGTCGAAAGTACGGGCGGCGACAATACGTTGAGGCTCACACCCACCGCTTGCGGGCTGCCTGTAATGGCAACGCCAGTGCTACTTAATGCGGCCAGCGAAATTGTTCCTCCGTAAGTTCCGGCGGTAAGCGCGGCTGAGGTGACAGTGACGGTGAAGGTCGCCGTGCCATTAGGAGCAACGCTGGCCGAAGAGGGCGATACCGCCAGCCAGCCAGAGCCACTGGACATGGTTGCCGTGGGCGTGATGGTGACATTGCCCGTACACGCGCCAATCACGCCAACCGTAAAGGTTTGCGCGGCGGGATTCGCACCTGCCTCGCTGCTAAAGGTTTCGCTCGCCACCGAAGGAGCCTGCAAAGTACATGCTGGCTGCACAGTCAGTGTGACAGTGACAACTTGAGGTAAGCCAACCGCTAGATGCGTCACGCTGTCGATGGCCGGGATGGTGACGCTGCCAGTATAGGTGCCAGCCACCAGACCCGTATTGACAATGCTAACTGACATGGACGATGAAGCAACAACAGACACGGTACCCGCCGCCGTCGCTGTGAGCCAGGTACCGCCAGCAGGGACGGTTGCGACAGCCGCGCTCCAACTCAAGGGGTTGGCGCACGCGCCAACAGCGTTAATGGCGACCTGCTGCGGTAAAGGCGCAGGTTGACCGAGTACGCTCTGGAAAACAAGCGCGGGCGCTGACGTTGTGATAGAGCAAGGAGCCTGCACAATAAAGGTGACAGGCAGCGTTTGCGGGCTGCCTGCAGCAGCATGGCCGCTGCTATCTATGCCTGTAACCGTGACAGAGCCAGTGTAACTGCCAGGAATGAGCGTTTTCAATAGTGTCACGGTAACGGTGATGGTAGTGTTCGCATGTGCGGCTAACGTTCCCGAAGCTGGAGAGGCGGTCAGCCAGGCACCGCCGACGGTGGTGGCTGCTACCGCGCTCCATGAGAGCGCGCCCCCGCCTGTATTTGATACCACAATAGATTGAACCGTCGGGGTAGTTTGTCCGATTACGCCATTGACGTTGAGCAATGCCGGAGCGGCGGACAGAATCGGCGTGGTGGCCTGCCCCATAACCAGCGTCACGGGCAGGGTTTGCGTTCCGGCTGCCGAACTAAAGACCAGCGCGCCACTATAGGTACCCGGTAACAGGCCAGTGACATTGATGCCCACAATGGGAGTGGATGGCGCTGTCCCACGCGAAGCGCTGATGGTCAACCAGTGACCGCCGCTACTGGTCGTTACCGAGGCAGCCCAGTTGAGCGGAACAGAGCAACTCTGGTTGACTCCTACGCTGATGCCTTTAGCGGCTGGCGCGGGCTGCAAGTACACGCCGGTGAAAGAGAGCGAGCCGGGTGATACCTGAATGGTACATTGCGGCACAATCGTAACGCTCACATAGATGGTCTGCGGGTTGTTGACAACCGCCTGCGTTCCCGGACTGGAGAACGTCACGCTGCCATAGTAGACACCCGGTAAAAGCTGGCTGCTATTCACATTGACCGTCACGGCCTGACCATTGCCCTTTGCCACCGTGCCAGACTGAGGTGAGGTACTGAGCCAGTTGGAACCATCATTGGTCGCGCTGGTGGCGTTCCATTGCAAAGGCAAAGCGCCAGGATTGCTGATTGTCACAACTTGAGATGCCGGGCTGGCACCGCCATCCATCCCTGTGAAGGATAGCACCGCCGGGGAAACTTGTATGACTGGCTCATGACCCGGCTGCAATGGTGTGACCTGCATCTTGATGGGGAGCGTAATATCTCCAGTATTCGAGGTGAAGATCACGGAGGCGCTGTACGCACCGACCTTCAAACTGGAGCGATCAGCGGCCAACGTCACCAACATATGTTGCCCAACGGCCAGTGTGCCGCTAGTGGGGCTGAGCATGAGCCAGGGCTGTGTCACGGTAGATTGCCAGCTAATTTGGCCGCCGCCAGCGTTCGACAGGGTAATGGCCTGCGTGCTGTTGGTAGCCTGATCGCCAGAGCCGAGATCGATGCTGGCGACGGAAAGCATGAGATGAGCGGGACGCAATGAGATGCCCTGGCCCGTCACCAGAATAGTGAAGCTGGCGGTTTTGTGCAGGCGCGCGTCTTCCGCTCGCACGCTATGCGCGCCAGGCGTCCACGATCCATCGATGCTCACCGTATCACTGAACGAGCCACTGGCATCCGCCTTGATGAGCGATGATCCGCCCGTGTCAATGACAGGGATAACGGCATCGCGTGTCAGGCCGATGCGTCCAAAGGGGGTAAAATGCGAACCACGCAGCGTCACTATGCCGCCGAAAGCGATGCTCGCCGGTGTGACCTGCAATGACAGTGGACCATTTGACGGTCCCGTCGTCGCGTTGCGCCCCAGCGATACGAAAACGCCGAAGCCGCCGCCCAGCAAGAGCGCCAGTATCACTCCTATGGTGATCCAACCCGTCAGACGCGGCATGAGCGGGAAGAACGCGAGCCGTTTTTTATAGCGAGGGGGTGGGGGAATCAGGGCAGGAGGCGGAGGTGTCGTCCTTACCCTGTACGCAAGGGCAACGGGTGCCATAGACATAGGAGACGTGATAGTATCATCGTCATCTAAATCAGGGGACAGAACCTCTTCCAGTATCCTGTAAGGAGGAGTAACGGGCATTATAGCGCCCGCGCTATCGATGGCTATGGCAGGCGTTTTGCGCGTGACAAATTTTTGCCAGGTATCGCGGTGCTGCATCTCGTCATCGATGCCAGCCTCTTCCGGCCAATCCTCGCTGAAATTATGAAAATCGGGGGTATCTTCAATCGTTGAAACGAAGGGCAGGGGCATAGTGGCCGCGCCCATGCTGCTCGCCTGCATCCGCGAGCGGTCAAGACGCTGGGTTTCATCGGGATCGCCCGGCCCCATTGTGTAGAAGGCATAGGTTTTGAGCGAGGCAGGGCGTTGCTCTCTCGCATATTGGCCGGACTCAATCGTCACGCCGTCATCGTCGGATATTTGCGCGTGCAAAGACACAGGTTCGCCGCAATTTGCGCAGTACTGGGCAGTCCAGGGAAGCGGTATACCACATTGCTCACAATGTATAACTCGCATGGCTTTCCCCCTCAAATCAGCATGACTTCCTCCCCAATGGAAGTGTACAAAAGGTTAAGCCATTTGTCAATATTTACGAGAGTGCTTTAGCGGCCTTCAGCAAGCAAAGCCAGTAATCCACCATTTCGGCCCTACTGGCATCTATCATATTCTCGCATAATGAATTATAATTGAACAGGTGAAAAACATATGCCATTCCCTGGTACATGTGTTATGCTAAAATATCAAAGCGAAAGGGGAGCAGAAATCCGTCATGCTAACAAAATATATTCGAGCCGCAATGAATAAAGCAAGATATGAAATTTTGCCGGATGACGGCACTTTCTACGGCGAAATTCCTGGCTTTCAGGGTGTCTACGCCAATGCTGATACCCTTGAAGAGTGCCGCGATGAACTAGAAGAAGTTCTAGAAGACTGGATTTTGCTAAGCGTCTCTCTCCATTATCCACTACCTCATGTTGATGGTATCCAACTAACTGTTGGAGAAGTAGCATAATGCCTCGTATTGGTCCTATTAAGCGCAAAGACCTGATTTACTATTTGAGTCAACTTGGCTTTGAAGGTCCCTACAGTGGAGGGAACCATCAATTTATGATAAAAGCAGATGAGAGAATCAGA
>DASTKD010000403.1:0-7416 GCA_035716135.1 Ktedonobacteraceae bacterium | reverse complement strand
CAGGTAGAAGAGATAGGCCAGTCCGCACAGCGCGGCATAAATTGCCAGCGCGACCAGCACTGCCATCGCTCTCGCTCTGGCAGACCAGCCACGCGAATCGACAATCGTGCGTATCAATAAGGCGGCGGCGGTCAGCAGCGCGTAAACCGGCATGTCCCAGGGATTAATGCAGGCCAGTGAGCCAAAGACAAAGGCCGCCAGCGCGTAAAACGGCAGACTGCTCCATTTCAAGCTCGGTCTACCCTCATCATAATGCAGAATGCTCTCGCCTGATACCATGATGGTGGCAACGATCCCCAGCATAAAAATCGTCACCGGCATATCGATGACATGCGGGTGCAGGTCGGCAAAAAGGAAGCTCCAGAACGGGAATTCATTGATAGTAAAAGGGATGATCCGGCTGCTGCGCCAGTAATCAAACATGGGCAGGGCGAGATGCTTCAAAGCGACCCCCAGCCAGTCTTTCACCTGCAATAGCCCATCGAAATTGCCGATCAGCGCGGCAAAATACCCGCCCAGCAGGGCCAGCGAAAAACGGCGGCTCAGGCTATACACTAGCGCAAACGCGCCCGTAAAGGTCAACGCGAAGAGGGTGGGAATCGCCAGATTAAAGGCTGTTGCCGGAGCAATACTGGTCAGTTTGATGAACGCGCCAATGACTATATAGCCGAAGTAGTAATAATTGATATAGCCGCCAGCGTACCAGGGATCGAGCGGCGGCATATACGGACTTCGCAAGATGGCATTCAGGAAAGCCATCTCCATCGGTTTTTCGCCGCCCAGGTAGATATTCCACAGGTCGGGGTTGAGCGCGCGAATGACCACAAAGAGCAGGAACGCCAGCGTAAAAAGCCCCTCCTCGATCAACAGCAGCCGCCAGCGTCGCCGCAGAAATGCCGTAAGTTCGCGCCGTTGCACATAAGCAAGCGCCGCCCCGCTCGCCAGCATGACGCATACAACTATTACCGTTGATAAGTGGCTGAACGCCACAAGATGCAGGCAGGCCAGTATCCATGCCAGATATGCCAGCAACAGCATTCCCAGCAATTTGCCAAAGATGTAGCCGCGATCTAATAAGCCGCGCAGCGCGGCAAAGAGCAGAGGAAAAGCCAGGCAACCAAGCAAAAGGATTGCTAGCCACCAGAAGAAGACTGGAAAAGTGTTCGCAAAACTATGCGCCGGAAACTGCAAACCAAAGGGGGGTGATTGCTGGTCCTGCGCGATCTGCTGCGAGGTGAGTAGCAAGCTTTTGTGCGCGTTGAACAGAGGTAGTGAACGCGCTTTCAACGCCCACACAGCCAGCACCGCTCCGCATAGCGCAAACCCACCCAGGGGCAGCAAATACCAGCGAATACTTTTCTTCACGCTTTTCTTATTTTTCCTCAATCCTCATGCTGAGGGGAGTGGATAAAAGCTCAACGGTGGCACAAGTATACATGCAAGCAATTGGCCGGTCAAGAGAACGCATTACTAACGGGCATTGTCCATTTTCCAAAGCGGCCAATTGAGGGTACAATAAAGGGGTAACAGGGAAAGGGCGACCCTCGTGGTCGCCCTGGCAATTTCAGGCGAATATAGCTGAGGGGAGACATGGAACACGCACTATTACGACAACTACGCCAGGGGCCATTACTGTGTGACGGCGCAATGGGTTCGTTATTATACGCGCGCGGCATTACGCACGAAAAGTGTTTTGACGCGCTCAATCTCTCGCAACCGGAGCTAATCGCGGGCATTCACCGCGAATATATCAGCGCGGGCGCGCAGATTATCGAAACCAACTCGTTCGGCGCAAATCGTGCCAAGTTGGAAGCCTACGACCTCGATGGACAGGTAAGCGCCATTAATCGAAGCGCGGTGCGCCTGGCGCGGGAAGCAAGAGAGATTTCGGGGCAATCTGTCTACATCGCGGGAGCGGTCGGGCCGTCGGGTCGCCCGCTCCAGGCACCTGACGAAAGCCGCTTGAGCGACTTGCGTCGCATCTTCCGCGAACAAATCGAGGCGCTGCAAGAGGGCGGCGCGGACCTGCTGATCCTTGAAACGTTTTCTAATCTACCCGAACTACGCCAGGCGATACTGGCTGCGCAAGAAGTGGGCGGATTGCCCATCGTCGCGCAAATGAGCTTCTACGAAGACGGTCATACCCTCTCCGGCCAATCGGCGGCGCGCGTGATGGCCGTATTGAGCGACCTGGGCGTCGATGTAATGGGCGCGAATTGCAGCGTCGGGCCAGCCGCCACCTTTGACGCCCTGGAAGAGATGATCGCTGAAGCGCAAAAGTTGGGGAACAACGCAGGCGAAACATATCTGTTTTCGGCGCAGCCCAACGCGGGTCTGCCCGCACGCATCGATAATCGTTTCTTCTACGTCGCCACGCCCGATTACTTCGCGGACTACGCTCTGCGTTTCGCCGAGGCGGGTGTGCGGCTCATCGGCGGCTGTTGTGGCACCACGCCGCGCCATACCGCCGCCATGCGCGGCGCTCTTGACGAGCATTACGGAACACCGCAGCAGCACATGCAAAATGGCGCTGCCCAGGCGACACATACTCCCCCTCACGAAATATCATCAGGCCAGGCGACCATCGCTCGCCTGATTGAAGAGGAAGTGATTCTGCCGCAAGAAGGATCGAAGACTCGTCTCCAGGAAAAGCTAGCCGCCGGTGAATTTGTCATCAGCGTCGAGCTTGACCCGCCAAAGGGCCTCAATCCCACCAAGATTTTGGAGGGCGCGGCCTTAATGCAAAAGGCGGGTGTGGATTGCATCAACATCGCCGATAGCCCGATGGCGCGCGTGCGCATGAGTTGCATCGCTATGGCGCGTTTGATACAGGATCACCTCGGCGTTGAGACTATCATCCACTTCACGGCGCGCGACCGCAACCTGATGGCTTTGCAATCGGAACTCTTAGGGGCGCACGCGCTGGGCATCCGTAACATCCTGGGCTTGACGGGCGATCCCCTGCGTGTCGGCGATTATCCCAATACGACAGGCGTATGGAACGTCGATTCGGTCGGGCTTATCTCGGTCATTCGAGGTATGAACGAGGGGCATGACGCGGCTGGCTCATCGATTGGCGCGAAAAGCTCGTTTCATATCGGAGCCGCGCTCAATCTCAATATGACGGATGAGCAGGTAGACCAGGAGATCGACAAGTACTGGCGCAAGATCGAGGCAGGCGCGCACTTTATCATGACGCAGCCGATCTACGAACTGGCCCCTCTGCTGCGTTTCCTGGAGCGCGCGGGCAAGCCCCCCATTCCGATGCTACTGGGCTGCATTCCGTTGAATAACACGCGCCACGCCGAATTTCTGCACAACGAAGTGCCGGGCATCACCATTCCCGACAATGTGCGCCAACGTATGCGAGATGCAGGCGAGCAGAGTCACGAGGAGGGTCTAAAAATAGCGCAGGAACTGCTGGCAGCCGCGCGAGAACTGGTGCAGGGCGTCTACATAGAAACATCATACCAGCGTTATGACGTGGCTGTACGACTGACGGAACTGCTTAAATTGTCATCGAGAGTCAATCCATGAGCAATTGAGAAGGAGATCACTATGCAACTTCGAAAAATGGATCATACAGCGCTCATCGTGCGGGAGCTGGAACGCTCGCGCTGGTTTTATGGCGAAGTGCTGGGATTGCAAGAAGTGCCGCGTCCGGACAATTTTACCTTCGGTGGAAGTTGGTTCCAGGGACCCGGCTTCCAGATACACCTGATCCTGGCGAGCGATACGACAGCTCCCGCCGGATTTGCTGAGGCAGGGGAAAAAGATATTCGTATTGGTCGCGCGCACCACATTGCGTTCGAGGTTGATGATGTAGAACAGGCTATGGCCGACCTGCGCGCTCACAACATCGAGATTGCCGGCGGGCCGCAGTCGCGTGGAGACGGCGTCACCCAGTTCTATATCTTCGATCCCGATCGCAACTTCCTGGAGTTCTTCGCGTGGGATCAGGGATCTACTATGCAAAAAGGCAGGTGAACTACAATGAATTTGAACGCTAAAGGCTTGAGCCATCTTGGTCTGAGAGTTACCGACCTGGCGCGGGCGAAACACTTTTATGTTGATACGCTTGGATGCCAGGTGGTGAGGGAAGCGGAGGGAGTGGTGTTAATCAATGCGTATGGCATACTCATCGGGTTGCAGGGAGCCGATGGCTACTCACCACGCAATGATCGCTTTGATCCGTTCCGGGTCGGGCTGGACCATCTTGCTTTTGTGGTGGAAGACGCGAGCGTTCTTGAAGGCTTGAGACGGGAATTAGACGCAGCAGGCGTGCGCAATCATGGAGTTGAGGAAGACCCTGAGACCCGTGATAAATACATCAGCTTCTTCGATCCCGATGGCATTGCATGGGAACTCTATGCGGCTTCGACTCATCGAGACGAGTAGGTCGCTACTGCTTCCGCAAGCACAAAAAATTTGACTTGCTTCAAGCTATGTGGTACACTGTATGCGGTATCTCAGGCATAGTTTTGTTTTTTCATTTTTTGCAAAAACCATTTGTAACCAAGAAGGAGGTCTGGCCTATTAACAGGGATTTTCGGGGAAACGACCGTCCACGCGAGACACGGGTCAATGAGCGTATTCGAGCGCGTGAAGTGCGCTTAATTGATGAAAACGGCGAGATGATGGGAGTGATGCCTCCCCTGCGTGCGCTCGACATTGCCCGCGACCGGAATCTAGATCTGGTCGAGGTTTCACCCAACGCCAATCCACCCGTCTGCAAATTGATGGATTACGGGCGCTTCAAGTACGAGCAGGCAAAGAAAGAGAACGAGGCCCGTAAAAACCAGAAGACCATCACCTTGAAAGACATTCGTCTCAGTCCACGTACCGATGAACATGATGTTGATGTAAAGACGCGCAAAATCCTCGAATTTCTGGCCGAGGGCGATCGTGTCAGGGTCAGTGTCAGGTTCCGAGGGGCAGAAATGCGTCACCCCGACATTGGACGTAAATTACTGGACGGCATCGCGGAAGTCTTAAAGGGAATCGGTGTCATTGAACGGTCTCCCATGATGGAGGGCAAAATGATGTCGATGATCGTCTCCCGCGCGCCCGGTTGGGAACCACCCAAAAAGCAAGCTCCCGCCCCGGCTCCTGCCAAAAAGCACCAGGCACATCATACCGAAGCCGGCGAAAATGCGCCAACCGCTCAGGCTCCAACACCTGAACCCGTCCTTGTCCCAGAGGACAAAGAGAGCGCGAAACCCGCAACAGACGAGGCTTAAAAGTAGATTTGCAACGCTAAATCATAAATAAAACGTCCAGGCTATGTTTAGCCCGGACGTTTTATTATAACCAAAAAGTCATTCTGTTTCCTGAACTGGTTTCGTTGATTGCATGTGGCTAAACCCTGTTTTTCATTTCTTTATAGCCCTATCAGTTGACATACTTGTAAGATGGCGACTACGATAGTATCATTACACACCTGTATGTCCTGAATAATAAGATAGAGCAATACACATAAAGCGAGCATGGGAGGCTATGCATGAGTAACTACGACGATCCCAGTTGGTATGAACAAGATAACCCCTCAGACCAATCCAGACAACCTGATGCAACAGATAGATTTCCTCAAAGAATCCATAACGACGCGCCCAATACGTCACAACCAGATATATATAATACACAACCGCCTCAGTCGCAAAAATTTCCAACAGGACAATTCTATCCGGGCAATTCTGGCAATATGGGCAACCGGGGGCGTGCGGGACGCTCCAACAAGTCCGGTCAGATCATCGTCACTCTTGTTCTTGTCATTATCGCCTTTACGGGTGGGTGGTTCGGCCACCAATTTTACAGCACCGTGCTAGCCTCCTCCACCAGCCAGTCCAGTTACTATGCCAACCTTTTCCAGCAAGCATGGTCTATTGTCGATCAGAACTACGTTGATCGCAAAGCTGTCAATTACAAAGAAATGTCTTACGCCGCCATTCGCTCCATACTGGCGGTACTCAATGACAAAGGCCACACCTATTTCCTGACGCCTCAAGAGGTGCAGGCGCAGCAGCAAGAGTTGAGCGGCCAGGCGAGTGGCATCGGCATTTACATCAACCAGGACCCTAAGACCAAACAGGTAATTATTACGGCAACCATACCCGGCGCGCCAGCCGATAAAGCCGGCTTCAAAAGCGGCGATATTATCGTGGCAGTCAATCATACCAGCGTTGTAGGCAAAGATATTGATACCGTCCACGGGCTTATCGAGGGCAAACTTGGCACCAGCGTTGCCATCACCGTCCAGCGACCACCGACCAACCAGGAATTGACCATTAACGTGACGCGAGCGCAATTTGACGTTCCCAACGTGATTATGCACTACATCGCCGACGCGCATATCGCGCATATCCAGATTCTGGGATTCAATAATGGTGTCTCCGACCAGCTTAAAACCGATCTTACGCAGGCTAAAAAGCTGGGCGCAACCTCCATCGTACTCGATCTACGCGACAACCCTGGCGGTTATCTCGAACAGGCCATCGGCACCGCCAGCCTGTTCTTGAAAAGCGGCAACGTACTTTTAGAGCAAGATAGCTCCGGCAAACGCACGCCTGATCCTGTGACCGGCCATCCTGTTGATACCCAGATTCCCATCGTAGTACTGGTGAATGCCAACACAGCCAGCGCCGCTGAAATCGTCTCCGGCGCGTTACAGGATAACAACCGTGCCGTCATTATGGGCGTCACCACGCTTGGCACCGGCACAGTACTCAACGAATTTGACCTGCCCGACGGCTCGGCCATCTACCTCGGCGTGATGGAGTGGCTAACCCCCAAAGGCAACTTCATCCGCGACAAGGGCATCACTCCCAACATCAAGGTACCCTTGAATGACGGAGCCAACGCCCTGACTCCTAACGTGGAGAACCAGCGTAACATGACCTTGCAGCAAATTCTCAGCAGCGGGGATAATCAATTAATCAGCGCCATCAAATACCTGCAAACGCATCCATAGCTCATTGTAACTCAGCAGTGGCAGCCTGGTAATACTTGCTTGTTGGCAAATGTCCTAAATAGGGCGCGATGAAACTGGTGGCCGCAACTACCTTTTCGAGGTCAACACCCGTTTCAATGCCCATGCCGTGCAGCATGTACAGGAGATCTTCGGTTGCCAGGTTGCCGGCCGCGCCCGGCGCGTAGGGACAGCCACCCAGCCCACCGGCAGAGGAATCGACAATCGAGATACCCAGTTGTAGAGCGGCCAGCACGTTTGCCAGCGCGGTGCCGCGCGTATCGTGGAAATGTACGGCGATCTGCTCGACTGGAATATTTCCCTCCGCCGTGAAGAGGCCGATTACATCGATTACCTGATTGGGCGTGGCAACTCCAATCGTATCGCCTAGCGAAAGTTCGCTGATACCCATTGCCAGCAAGTCCTGAGCCACGCGCAGAGCCTGCCGCGCA
>DASTKD010000402.1:0-5310 GCA_035716135.1 Ktedonobacteraceae bacterium | reverse complement strand
GCGGTCGCCATGTCCCCGGCGGTCGCCATGTCCCCGGCGGTCGCCATGTCCCCGGCGGTCGCCATGTCCCCGGCGGTCGCCATGCTCCTCCTGGCATGTGTTACGCCTTGATCTTCTCGTTTTTCGGGTCGTACAACGGCTCTTTCATGACCGTTGCCGCGTAGCGCGTGCCAAACAATTGTACATCGATGCGCGTGCCTGGCACGGCGTAGGCGATGGGGAGGTAGCCGTAGGCGATGCTCTGGCGCAGCGTGTAGCCATAGCCCGCGCTGGTGATGTGGCCCAGCACTTGCTCGCCGTCCAGCAGGGGTTCGCCGCCCAGGCCGACGGCGGCGGGATCATCCAGTATGAGACAGCACAGTTTGCGCGTCACGCCCTGCGCTTTGATACGCTCGAGGGCGTCTCTGCCGTTGAAGTCGCCTTTTTGCAGTTTGACGGCGAAACCTAAGCCTGCCTCGTAGGGGTTGTATTCGGAGTGAATATCCGCGCTCCAGTAGCGATAGCCTTTTTCCAGGCGCAGCGACTCGATGGCGCGATAGCCCGCTGCCAGCATCCCCAGTGGCTGACCGGCTTCCCATAGCGTGTCCCACAGTTTGAGGCCGTATTCCATAGGGGCGTAAATTTCCCAGCCCAGTTCGCCCACGTAGGTGACGCGCAGGGCCAGCGCGGGAATATCGCCGATGGTGATATATTGCGCGGTCAGATAGGGAAAAGCGGCGTTCGAGAAATCATTGTCGCTGACTTGCTGCATCAAATCGCGCGCGCGCGGCCCCCACACGCCGATGCAACAGCGGCTCGAGGTGATGTCATTAAGGTAGACCGAGCCGTCTGTGGGCGCGTGAGCGCGAATCCAGGCCAGGTCGTGATTGCCGAAGGCCGTGCCGGTGACGATCTGGAAACGGTCGCTGGCAAGTCTTGTCACCGTCAGGTCGCATTCGATGCCGCCGCGCTTGTTGGGCATCTGCGTATAGGTGATGGCTCCCACCGGCTGATCCATCTGGTTATCGGTGATGCGTTGCAGGAAAGCCAGCGCGCCGGAACCGATGATCTCTATTTTGCTGAACGAGGTTTCGTCGAACATGGTGACGCGCTCGCGGGTGGCCTGGTGTTCCGCGCCGATAGCGGGCGACCAGTAGCGATTGGCCCAGCCGTAGGGAACCGGCCAGTCCTGTCCCTCCGCCAGCGCCTCGTTGCGAGCGAACCAGTTCGGACGTTCCCAGCCCGACTTTTCGCCGAAGACCGCATCCAGCTCTACGAGACGCGCGTAAACCGGGCTGAGGCGCAGTTTGCGCGCGCTGCTGCGTTCCTGCATGGGATAGCTCACGTCGTAGTACGTGCTGTAGACTTCGTGGACGCGCGTAGCGATATAGCGGCGGCTGGCGGTGTAGGCTCCAAAGCGCCGTATATCCATGTGCCACAGGTCCAGACTTGGCTCACCATCGATAATCCATTCGGCCATCATCTTGCCTACGCCGCCCGCACCTGAGACACCATGCGCGCAAAAGCCGCAGGCCGCCCAAAACCCTTTTACCTCCGGCGACTCGCCCAGGATAAATTCGCCGTCGGGCGTGAACGACTCCAGCCCGTTGACGCGCTTCACCAGTTCGACATCGCGCAGGGCGGGAACGCGCTCGATGCAGCCGCGCATGAGGCTATGGAAGCGCGGCGGGTCGAACGGTAATACAGTGGGATTGTCGCTATCGGGAATCATGTTGAAATCGAAAGGCACAGGGTCGCGTTCGTAGCCACCCAGCACCAGGCTTGCGCCATCCTGCCGGAAATACACCAGGTTGTCAGGGTCGCGCAGGTTGGGTACACTCACGCCATTCGCCAGTTCGGGCAGAGATGCGGTTTGCGTATACTGGTGCTGCATGGGGATGAGCGGCATGGAGATACCCGCCATGCGGGCGATGCGCGGCGACCAGATGCCTGCTGCTACTACTAAAATATCGGTGCGAATGCTTCCCTGTGTTGTAGCGACGGCCTGTACATGGTCGTTGACGATCTCAATGCCGCTCACGCGCGTATTGGCATAGAAGGTCGCGCCGCGTTCGCGGGCATGGTTCGCCATGGCCTGCGCCAGGATGGACGCTTTCGCTGAGCCGTCGGTGGGCAGCCATAACGCGCCCTCGACTCCATGCAGGCTCATCATGGGGAACATGCGTTGCGCTTCGCCGGCGCTAATCAGTTCAGCCTCCAATCCCACGCTTTTCGAGAAACCCACCTGCCGTTGCAGTTCCTCCATGCGCTCCTGCGACGAGGCCAGGCGCAGGCTGCCGCCGCCGTTGTAGCCCGGCCTGCCATCCACCGACAGCGTTTTGTAGAGCGCGACGCTATACACCAGCATCTTCGTCAGGCTGACCGATGAGCGCAATTGCCCCACCAGGCCGGGCGCGTGAGAGGTCGTCCCTCCGATCAACGCGCCCTGTTCAAGCACGACAATGTCGCGCCACCCGCGTTCCGTCAGGTGATAAGCGATACTGGAACCGGCGATGCCGCTGCCGATAATGACGACTCTAGCCTGGTCATGCATAGATGGGTCTCCTTAATTAGCGTGCGGGACGCTTGCGTCCCAGCGTCCTGTAGGGACAAGGGGCGGGGTTGGGTGGATGTGGGGGCCTTGTGCTTGTCCTCGTGGCCTTGTGATTCAGTTGGGGTTCCGTGAGACCTGAACTGATCTTCGTACCCCGACGAGGACAAGCACAAGGCCCCCGCCCGTCCCCACATCCACCCCTTGTCCCTACAGTTTTATATCTTCTAGCCATTGCTCGAAAGGCGAACTTTCGACATTATGCAAAAAACGGTTGAGATGGTGATGGGCGTATTCACGGTAATCGAAGTCGAGTTCGGAGACGCCCATTTGTAAAAAGCCCCAGAACGACTCGCGCAAATCTGAGCCGAGGCGCATCAAGTGCAGGTGTGCCAGGTCAGCCGGGCGCGCCTCGCCAAAATAGTAGCGCAACAGCAATTCGCAGCGCTCGCTGTCCAACGCTTGATTGACGGCGAAATTGCCCAGGTCGAAGAATGGATCACCCATGCCGGCGTATTCCCAGTCAATAATCCAGATGATCTCACCATCATCGATAAAGTTGCTGGCGAGCAGGTCATTGTGACACGGCTTGAATTGCTGCACCGGCTCCAACGCCTCTTCAATTTGAGCCATCAATGCATACATGCGCGGCAGTGTGTCAGGGAATATGACGCCATATTGCAGGGCTAATTTATGATAGCTGCGCACCGTCTCGAATGGGGAAAAGGTGCCTGGGAAGTCCGGCCCGGCATGGTAACGCCGCATGGAAGCCACGATGCGCCGCAATATCTCCGGCTGCGCGGCGGATTCGGGCGTAATGGCGCTTCCAGTGACAAAGCGCGTCACCAGCGCGTCTTCGCCGGGCAAGAAATGCAGCACACGCGGAGCAACGCCCACCTGGGAGGCCAGCGTGGAACAGATGCTTTCGCGTTCGCGGTCGATGCCAAGCAGGTGCGTGCCTTTGCCGCCCACGCGCAGCACAAACGATTCACCGTCAATATCCACGCGATAATTCTGGTTGGTAATGCCGCCTTCTAAGGGCGTCACTACGGCGCGTTCCGCGCTCCAACCGGGTACCTGGCTGAGTATATGCGCGATGCGTTGTTCCATAGTCCGGTCATCCCTCTTTTAGTTGAGCATACAATGTACCTGTGCCTGCGTCAAGCAAGCATTTGTCCATAAATTCCACGGATTCATGTCACACTTTGTAATTCCAACCGGTAAAAACACATTTGCTATTGCCCATCCCCATGTGCTACAATACATCTGTTCCATCCAATGGAATAGTTGATGGATTGTCAGACCTGTATGGGAAAAGAAACGTGACCTTATACACCATCGAGGTGCGAGCAATCAGGGAACAGTATGATATACTGGCTCACCAGGTTGCCCGTGAAATTTTACAGCTATTTGATAGAGCCGACCGCGAAGGTCTTATCCCTCAACCCCTTTCAGTCCATACCGCGCAACTCTATCACCTCACCGGCAACCTCTCTCCCTCTCAACTAGATCAACTCATCCACAATCTGCTGATCGATCCAGTCACCCAAACCGCTACTATTTCACCATTGTCCCAGGATTATACCGTCGTCGATGTGTTCTTCCATGCCGGCGTCACCGACACGCTGGCGGAAAGCGTGCTGGCAGGCGCGGCCATGCTGGGAATCTCAGGTATTGAGCATGTTGAGACAGGCCACCGCTATTACCTCGATGGACGATTAAGCGCTGACACGGTGCGCCATATTAGCGAAGCTTTGTTATACAACCCTGTTATCCAACAATACGAACTTCGTCCTGATGAATTTTCACTATCACCATCGGCGAGTGGTTGTCATCCTGAGCGCAGCGAAGGATCTGACGTGCCGGACACTGAGATCCTTCGCTGCGCTCAGGATGACAATCCAATCACATCCATGAGCGATGAGCAATTAGTAGAATTGAGCAAAAAAGGCTTGCTGGCGTTGAACCTGGACGAGATGCGCACAATCCAGCGTCACTTTCGTGTGGAGGGCCGCGAACCAACCGATGTCGAGCTTGAGACGTTAGCGCAAACGTGGTCGGAGCATTGTTCGCATAAGACCTTTAAGGCCACCATCGAGTACCGTGAAGTGGATACTGATGGCAACACACTGGAGCAGGAGAGCATCAATGGGCTGCTCAAAAGCTATATTATGGCGGCGACGCAACAGGTGGCGCGTTCCTGGGTGGTGTCGGCGTTCAGCGATAATGCGGGCATCGTGCGCTTCACGGAGACGCAGGACATTGCTTTCAAGGTTGAGACGCATAATCACCCCTCGGCCATCGAGCCATTCGGGGGAGCCAATACGGGCGTGGGCGGCGTCATTCGTGATGTGCTGGGCGTATCAGCGCAGCCTATCGCCTGCACTGACATTCTGTGTTTTGGCCCGCCGGATACGCCACCTGAAGCGTTGCCAGCAGGCATACTCGCGCCGCGCCGTATCGCCAGTGGGGTCGTGAATGGTGTGCGCGACTATGGCAACAAGATGGGCATTCCCACTGTCAACGGCGCGATTCTCTATCATCGCGGCTATATTTTCAACCCGCTGGTTTTCTGCGGCTGCCTGGGCATTTTGCCGCATGGCAGCCATCCACGCCGCGTACAACCGGGCGACCAGATCGTTGTGCTGGGAGGTAGCACCGGGCGCGATGGCATTCACGGCGCGACCTTCTCATCGGGCGAAATGAGCAGCGAGATCAACGCTCAGGCTAGCAGCGCGGTACAAATCGGCGCGCCCATCACCGAGAAAAAAGTCGCCGAC
>DASTKD010000401.1:0-3880 GCA_035716135.1 Ktedonobacteraceae bacterium | reverse complement strand
ACTTGCTCTCGATGCATACTTGTGGCCGGTACCAGCCAGTTCATATTGAGCGGCATCCCCTCCACCATCAGCGCCACCGGTTTGCCATCGATGCGTTCGCGGCTCAAATTGAGCGGGGGAATGGGCAAGCGCGAGAGAATGGCGCGGCACTCAAACCAGCGCCCCAGGATTACAGCCATTTCTAATGCAAGCATGAACTGCACGCCGTAGTTATCGCCCGGCGCGATAATTGGCAAAACGGGTGTATTGCTCAACGCCTCGGACAGAGTAGGCAGGCCCAGCCCGTTCGTGCTGGTCGGGTATCCTCGTATACCCTCCTCTACTTCTTTCAAATGATGGAAATAATCCTCTGGCCTGATAAAGAACGCCGAATGCTCGCTATCCCGCAGTCGATCGATGCTCACCCACCACGCCCGCAGTAGTGGTTGCGTAAAGAAGGAATAAGGAAACAGGTGCAGGTAAAACGTGACCTGTTCCGCTCCATACTTATCGCCATGACTGCGCCAGGCTAACTTTTCCAGAATGTATTGAGCGCGACATACGGCGCACACTCTGCGGCTGGGGTCGTTCGCACTGCCAGCCTCGAGACGATTTGAGAAGAACTGCACGCTGATGCTCTTTGGCACCTGGACAGACTTCCACTGACTGGCTTTTAACGCAACTCCGCAATAGCAGCATTGCTCATACTGGCGTTTATCGGCGTACAGCCGTAAACTTTCCCCGAAATCCGTTGGCATAACTGGCCTGGGAAGCGTGGAATCATCTGGTGAGCTATTTCCAGAGTCCCAGACCTCCAGGCTCACTTTGAGATACTCGACAAGATACCCCGTTTCGAGTGGTTCACCTGCTTCGCCTTGTATCTCAGTTGTTTGATCGGCAGCATCACTTTTCGTCTTGCGAGGCTTCCCGGCTGTTTTTGCTCCGGCTGCCTGCGTTTCCAGCAACTCGATATCGGCCAGCATCGCCTCTTCCATTTCATCCAGGTCCAGAGCGGGCAAATCACGCGCTATAAAATAACCGCGCCGGTAGGGATCAATCAACCGGTAGAGCTGGTCATGGTCCTCCGGCAACTTGAACAGGCGGTAGACGCGCGTCCACGGATCACTTTTCAACGCCTTCAACGCATCGCTCCGGTGATCCTCCAGAAACTTGCGGTATGCTGAAGCGAACTCGCCGCGCCTGAGCGTCGTTTCCTCGCCGGGAATCAGATCGGCCTGTTCGAGTAGCGTTGCCACCTGCTCTTTCAGTTCAGCGCTGTATAGTGAATGAGCCAGCGCCTTTTGCAGGTCGTTGCGGGCAAAGCTATCGCGTTCGGCTCGCCAGTCCGGCTTATACTGTTTGCGGCGCACTGTACTGGCAATGACCGCAAAAATTTGGGCGGTGGTCGCGCCGCTTTCGATGGCAGCCGCATCTACGACGATACCAACAGGCCGGGCTTTGATAAACTGAGCGAGTTCGTTGAGCTGAGTAGCGGCCAGTTTGCGTTCAATTCTGGTTGCTACTTCGCGTAGCGTTTCCGGCGTCCAGGCGAGTTCTATTTCCCTGTCCAGCAGGTAGTTCGCGCCCTCTGGATAATACTGGAGATCGATGCAGGCCTCTGCGCCGTACTTCTCTCGAAAGTAGGCGACCAGTTCGTTGTGGAGTACGTTGCTGAACAGCCCGCGCAGTTCCGCCAGTCGATGACCGCAGAAGCGGTATTGTCGCTCCGGCATGGCGGCATTGATATGTTGCAGCAGCTTGTCGCGTAAATGCACTTCGTGCGGATCGCAATGATCGCCCGAGTGTGAGTTATCGGCGGCATCAACCGCTTTCATCAGATGCTTCAACACGCCCTTCAAACGCGCAGGCCGCAGTTCGCAGGTATCGAAGACACGCTGATCGAGCGTCCGCGTAGAGCCTGTGGCCGCCTCCTGGTGGAAATGAGCCAGCGACACGATGTCTTGCAGGTAATCTCGCCATGCCGGAAAGAACTCATCCGCTTGCAAGCGTTCCAATTCGGCTCGAATGTTCTCCAGCGTCGCGGCATCGTTATAGCTTGCATCTCTACCATCATCCCGTTTACCATACTCTGGTAGTTTATTCAGGTCATGGATAGTGAGCGCCAGCAAGATGCAGCGCATCTCGCGCTCATCCAATCGTAGCGCCGGGCGCAGCTTTTCAGCCAGTGTTACCAGGTCCATCACATGGCTGTAATAGCTCTGCCCCTCTTTCGCGCCGTATTGAATGATTGTTTTGTAGCGGCACAGTTGCTTGTTGGCGATTTCGCGCAGGTAATCATCAAAGACGACGGAAGCGTCACCGTCCTGCTCAGAATCGCCGGTGAATTTCAGAAAACGTATATCCGCGGGCATCCTAAACCCTCCTTATTTTCCGCAAGAGATAGCAGACGAAAGCATCCATCCCTCCGATGTGGCTTCAATCACCCGGTGCTTTCTCTGCTCTGGTTATACTGTAGCAGATAGAAGCGACATAGTATGTCGCATCAAGTGAAAATGTTGACGAGTTTTCAAGGTCTGTCTTTTTTCTCATAAAAACTCATCATGCGCATCACCGCCTGGCGCATTTGCTCGCGCAGGTGAGCCGGTTCGACAAGCTCGGCCTGATCGCCATATTTAAGCAGTTGTTGAATGACACGCCACTCGTTGTGCGCCTTCGCCCGCACCAGCATCCTGCGCTTCTCCTGCCCCTGGCTATCGATAAAGACCTCTTCTCGTACCGTCGTTTGCGTCAGCCAGCGCTGGCTCAGGCTATGTTTCGCAATCTCTCCATCAAGCCAATAACTAAACTCCACTGTAGGGCGTTGGCGCACTGTGTCGATGGTGTTGTTGAGTATGGCGAGGCTATGCGCCTGGATGCGGTCAATGCGATACTCCAGAAACCTGTTGTGCGTATTGCTATAGCCGATGAGGTAGAAATGTCCATCCAGATAGATAATGTAATAGGGGTCGATATGCTGGTGAACCACGCTCTCCTGCTTGCTGCGCACAGAGGTATAAGTGAAGCCGATTTGTTGCCGGTTCAGAATGGCCTTTTCAATGATGTCGAGGGTTGCGCGATAGGGAAGGTAGTCCGCCGCCGTCATCAAGTTCAGATGAATCGAGGGCCTTTTGATACGCTCCTCGAATTGCTTCGCTTGATCCGGTGGCAGCAATGCCGCCAGCTTTTTAATCAGGCCCAGAATATCTTCAGCGAACGGGTTGTGCGACGTTTCGGCTGCCGGAAGCAGGAGTACTCCCGTGTGCGGGTGTTTAGAGCTGGCAGCCGGGTCGATGAAGAGATTGTGCAGCAGAGCCAGTATCTCCACTTCCTCTTCATTAAAAGCGGATGGAACAGCCGGTCCTGAACCTCTCACAAGGCTGTAGCGTGCAGGGTGTCTTCCGGCCTTTGCCTTCTTTATTACGAACCCCTGCGCTTCCAACACCTTGATGTCTCGCTCAAACATCCTGTCAGCCCGGAGAGAAGTATCGTCATCTCCCGCGCTTTTATAATAATCCGGCAAGCGCTGGTAGATTTCCTGGCGCGTATATTCGTGCATCATCAATATCCTGAGCAGGTGAAAGATGCGCCCCAAAGACTCGCGCTTCTCGCTGTTCCTACCGCTACCTGCGTTCACTACTTTTCTCTCTCTCAATGGGGCAATCCCTCACCCACCAGTGCCGCGAACATGCCCGGAGTACAAAGAAATAACGGGGAAGATGTTACCAAATGGCTTCCAGGTCTTGCTATTTATGGGAACGAACCAGTACAACTCCCAGTATCAAGCCTGGTATGAATGTCATAAGCGCTACTATCGCTGCTGCACCTATACTCATTTCTGAAAACCTCCACAATATTGGGTGAGCATCAGATTTTTGCGTCGAGTACTCCCCAGGGCGACCGC
>DASTKD010000400.1:0-7442 GCA_035716135.1 Ktedonobacteraceae bacterium | reverse complement strand
GTTTCTTGCCTCCCCTGGCGGCAGGGCTGCGTCCGGCCTGCGCTCTTTGTTGCTCACGCTGGTATTCTTCGGAGCAGCGATTGTACTCCTCGGCGAGCAGGATGTACGTGTCGTACATCTGCTCGAGCCTCTCCAGAGGTTCGCCCTGCTGTTCCGCTATGACAAGATCATGCCATTGCTGCTGCATGTTCTTCTCGACGTGTTCCAGTTCTTGCATGGTCATTGTCCGTTATTCTCCTGCCTGGGTATGCGCTTACGAGGCTTTGCGGCTCTGGCGCTGCTCATTATACTCGCGGCTATACTGGAGGATCAGTTCTTTCGCGCTGAGGTAGGACATGGTACCCTGTCCCTCCGGCTCTGGCTTGCCCAGGTGCTGGCACAATTTGCGCAGGCTTGCCAGTTGCTGCTCGGTCGCGGGAGTGCTGGCCTGCTTTTCATCTGTTGGCTGACTGTTGCCATTTGCGGCAGTTGTAGCTGTAGCCCGGCCATTTCCATTGCCTACCTGCTGAAAGGTACCGGCGCGTTCTACCGGCGCATCGACGATGCGATGCTCCTCATTTAACTCATCACCAGTAAATGCAGTTCCATATCCGAGTAAAGCTAACGCTCTGCCAACTGCTCCTGTTTCCGCTTTTTCAGTATAGTCAGGAAACGAGGCGGCGGTTTCTGTTTTCGTGGCTTCAGCATGTCCACCTTTGCCATCGTCTATGATAGCGCGGAAACGGGCATAGCCTTTGTCATGACGGACTGTTTTTTCTGGCATTTTCTTTCCCGGTCTGTTGGGATTGGGTATCCAGTTTCCGGTTGGGACTTCCGCCTCAACCTCCCGATCAAGGTCTACTAAGACCTCTTCGGTTTTTATGACCCCATTAGGGCATTCCTGGCGAAACCATACCACTCTCCATTTAACTTCAAGGTAAGCTTTGCCCTGTAGCTCAATCAAATGCTTTTCAGGGTTGAATGTCATGTCAGTGACTCCTTTATCTAGAACACTTTTGTCTTACATTGCCACCTGATACACTCGTTTCTTGTATCATTTTCTATGTTTTAGAATTTTTGTTCTAAAATAATTATACACTTGAAACGAGTTACTGTCAAGTTGGGCTATTGAGTCATTCTTTTTGGAGGGGTGAAAAGAGGAAATTTTGTTTTTTCTACTCTTCCGGCTTTTGCCCCCACACGCTCAGGTAGAGCCAGATGGCGCGGAAGTCTTCCCTGACCATCTCTGCGAGAGCCTGTTGATAGAGGTGGTTGACCTCTGCCGGGGTGGTCACTTCCATTTTCAGGAGAAAGGGTTGAAGCAGTTGGAAACTGATCGTGAAGTTCTGGCACCAGTCATCGTGCGCTTCCGTGCCGAAAGAGAAATCGACGATATGCGCTTTTTGCTGGATATTGGTGCATCTCGCCTGCCGCAGGAAGGTTCCCAGCATCGGCATCACGCCAAAAGTGTCTGCGGCGGGCGAGAAGGTTTGTCCCGCTTTCTGCATTGCGAGCATCATCATCCTGTTCAGCTTCTCATATGCGGGAGCGTTGGTGATGCCAAAATCCTCGGCCTCGGTCAGGCGAAGCATCCCTCCCGGCCTCAGAATGCGCATACATTCCTGTACAAGTCCCGCCCAGGCGGTTCTGGGCATGAATGACATCAGGAGGCGGCCATTGATTAAATCAAAGGAGTTTTCGGGGAACTCGAGCGGCTTCAGGAGGTTCATGACACTGAAACTGGCATTGTCCCGGCGCTGCGACCAGGCCAGAGAACTGGCATAAGCGATCATGCGCTGGCTGAGATCGATGCCTGTCACCTGAATCTGGGGATGGGCGTAAGCTACATCGAGTACCCAGCCGCCGGGGCCACAGGCCATATCCAGAATATCGTGAACTTTTTCAAGCTCTATCCCCTCTGGCAACAGGCTGCCCATGTTCTGAGAGATAAGACGAGCCTGGAGCATCAAGCGTGCCATCTCTGTTGCATCTTCAGGATCGATAAAATAGGTGTCTTCTCTTGGCGGGAGGCTGGTTGGCATCGCAGGTAACTCCTTCTCTGGTGTTGAGATCTTATGCGCAGCGTCGCTGGCAACAGTATGCCGGCGCTTATCTATTTTTCAAATGAAACAGTGTCGCTATTATACAGAAATGAACTTCATCTGGCAATTGGGCTGATACAGGGAACTCTCTTCATCCTCACAACGTCTCCTACTTCAGAGTTTAAATAATCCAATATATCGGGGTGTCCTATGCTGAAGAAACGTACTGTACCTGCGCAAACTGTTGGCTACCTGTTATTATGGAGCGGCATTATCCTCTTGCTGGGGCGGCTCTGTGTCTTCATGGTATCGCTGGGGAATGTCGTCTCGCCGCCTGTGACATCAACACCACCACAACCTGGATTGACTTCGGCTAGCGTCGAAAATGGCATGGTCTATTTTACGGCTGAAAACAGGATGTATGCATTGCGGGCTAGCGACGGGAAACAAATCTGGCAAAGGTTCGACAACTTTTCCGGTCCTCCCACGATAGTAAATGGCATGATCTATGAGATAAGCTTCCGTGATATCGTCGCGCTGCGTGCCAGTGATGGCGTGTCGCTCTGGAATTACTTTCCCTCCGATGAGGGCGATGCCGCGCAGCCGGGCAGTACACAGATTGAGCAAATCACCGCTGACAGGATATACGTGTACGACGGTCAGGTACTGGACGTACTGACGGCGGAAAGCGGTGGACGAATCTGGAGCGCCGGCGATGCCGTGAACATAGTGGACATAAACACACTGAACATAAGCAACGGTGTCGTCTACTATGCTACGCATGATAAGAGCAACAGCAATTCTACCATCTTCGCGCGGCGCGCTCTGGATGGCACCATATTCTGGAAGTATAGCGCCTCTGTTGCCGGGCAATCCTGCATTGTAACTTCGATGGCGCAGGCCATGAATATTCTCTATGCCAGCGCGTCCTGCAACAATGGCACTGGACGAACGTTCGCTCTGCGTACCAGTGATGGCAACTTGCTCTGGCAATCCAGCATGAGCGGGCAATTCTCGGTAACAAACGGCGTACTATGCCTCCATATAACGCAGGGGTCTGCCGCGCTGGCCGACCTGTATGTATTGCAGGCCAGCACTGGCAAGTTGTTGTGGCACGACGCGCCCGGCACAAGCCAGCGCCAGACGCAGGTATGGACGCCCGGCAACGGCTACGTCTACCTGCTCGACAACGGCACATTGAGCGCGCGTCGCCTGAGCGATGGACAAGCTGCCTGGAATATGGGATTTTCCTCTCCTGCCACAGCGCAGACCTTCGAGACATTTAGCACTCCAGTTTTCTGGGGATTGTTGAACAACATCGTCTATCTTCAATCATCCATCGTCAACCAGGACACGCACGTCGCGTTCAACCGCCTGTATGCGCTGCAAGCGAATACCGGTAAGCAGATCTGGAGTTTCCAGCAAGACCGATCAGACCTGACCTGGACGAGTGTTAATATCGATGCCGCAACTGGCACCATCGCCATCCAGGGCCTGGACGCGCAGCATCCCACCGACCTCTACCTGCTGCACGCCACCGGCGGAGAACTGCTGGGCAGCATGATCCAATCCCAGGCCGCCAATACTATACTGATGGTCAATGGTCTGATCTATGTGACCTCAACTACCGGAGACGGGAACAATACCCCGTTCAAATACTCCGTTAGAGTGCTTCATGCAGACAATGCAGGTGACAAAACTCTGTGGGAATTTGGAGCATAGCCTACCCTCCAGCCGGGCCGCCCTCCAACCCTGGTTTCGTCATAGCGGCGGGATCGAGAATGCGGTCAAGTTCCTCTTCGGAAAGATTGGTGCGTTCGCGCGCCACTTCGCGGATAGTCTTGCCCGTCTTGTAGGCTTCTTTCGAGAGGTTAGCCGCCGCGTCATAGCCAATTACCGGGGCCAGCGAGGTGCAAATCGCCAGCCCGCGCTCGACCATCTCCGGCCCCTTGCTGGTGGCCTGGATGCCCTTAATGCACTGTTCCGTGAAATTGCGCGCGGCAGCCGCCAGCAGGCTGATCGATTGCAACAGGTTGTAGGCTGCGACAGGCATCATCACATTGATCTCGAAGTTGCCCGCTTGTCCCGCGATGGTAATCGTGGTGTGGTTGCCCATTACCTGGGCGCACACCATGCACACCGACTCCGCTATCACCGGGTTGACCTTGCCCGGCATAATCGAGCTGCCCGGCTGCACAGCAGGCAGTTCGATCTCGCCGATACCCGCGCGCGGCCCCGACCCCAGCCAGCGAATATCGTTGGCGATCTTCATCAAACTGACCGCCAGCGTATTCAATGCCCCGCTCGCCTCTACGATATTGTCGAGCGTGTTCTGCGCCTGGAAGTGGTTGCTGGTCTCATGCACGCTGACCCCGTTCATCTGCGATAAACGCTGGCAGACGCGCCCCGCGAACTCTGGATGCGTATTGACGCCCGTGCCGACGGCTGTCCCGCCCAGCGCGACCTCCGACAACTCACCTTGCGCGTGCCGCATTCGCGCGATACCACGCTCGATCTGTCCCGCGTAGCCCAGAAACTCCTGCCCCAAACGGATGGGTGTCGCGTCCTGCAAATGCGTACGCCCGGTCTTAATAATGGGCATGAACTCGTCCGCCTTCTGTTGCAAGGCCATTTGCAGTCCCGTCAGCGCTGGTAACAGGTCATGCTCAATACTCACCAGCGCCGATAGATGGATAGCCGTAGGAATTACATCATTGGACGATTGCCCAAAATTGACATGATCGTTGGGATGCACCTTGCGCGACCCGCGCTCGCCCCCCATCAACTCGCTGGCGCGATTAGCAATCACCTCGTTAGCATTCATATTGGTCGAAGTGCCGGAGCCAGTCTGAAAAATATCCAGCACAAAGTGACGATCAAGCTTGCCGTCAATCACCTCCTGCGCCGCCTGCGCAATCGCCTCCGCGATCTGCCGGTCAACCAGACCAAGCTCCTCATTAGTCAAAGCCGCCGCCTGCTTGATCTGCCCCAACGCGCGAATAAACTGGCGCGGAAAGCGCAAATCGCTAATAGGAAAATTCAACACCGCGCGCTGCGTACTCGCGCCATAATACGCATCTACAGGTACCTGCATCTCGCCCATCGAATCGCGCTCGACGCGCGTCTGTTCGGAAGTGGTCATAGTATAGCTCCTCATTGAGTGTGGTGATGTATTGGTTTACAGGACATTATAGCACGCGGATTTTTGTGCTATTCTCTTCCATCTCCCGCTTAGCCCACTCCATTTCACAGGCAGGGTTTTGGGGGATATGGAAAAAGGCACTGGAGAGCCTGTAGGGGAGGGGACGCTTGCGTCGCCCGCCTGGGTGGTATGTTGCAATCACGGGAACAGAACGCAGACGATTGATGAAAGTCTCGCGTTTTACCTGGTACCTGTGGGTGCGAGAGAACCCTTGTGTTCGTTCATGTTCCCTGTCATCGAAGGGACGAGGACGCCCGCAAGGGGCCATGCTCTAACTCCGGATGATCTCTCACCTCAGTATTAACCTACACGTTCTCCAACAAGCTAAATCGATCAACAGGAGACTTCTACAAATGAATTAGTTGCAACCCTCTCAAACGGACAGACGGCCTTCCAGCCTTCGGACTTCCAGTGGCTCTGGGATGATGACCGGCGGTTTCAATTCCTCAAGCGGACAGACGGCCTTCCAGTCACGGGGGTCCCTGGAGCGTGTCCGGCTAGTAGGTATAGGTTTCAATTCCTCAAGCGGACAGACGGCCTTCCAGCCTCGCGGGTTGTGGGACTCGAGCAGTACCCAACTGCTGTTTCAATTCCTCAAGCGGACAGACGGCCTTCCAGCCCCCAAAAACAACGTCACAGTAATACAGGCTTACGAAGTTTCAATTCCTCAAGCGGACAGACGGCCTTCCAGCCGCAGATATACCTATTTATGCTTGATAGCTACGGTGTTTCAATTCCTCAAGCGAGGGTCGCAAGTAATTTATTGCTAGAAAACGGCCCGTTCCCCATAGATTTGCTCATTTTTCCCCTCACGCAAATCTGTCGCAAGTAATTCATTCCTCGACCATTTTTCCATTGGCAAGCGAACTCCGCCCTCTCTTGACAGGCACGAGACCCCTTTTGCAGAGTATTCATATCCACAATCCCACTCACAAAAGGAGTCTCGTGCTATGATACCTGCTTCTGCGGTCTTTGACCAGTCTACCCTCGCTGCTCTCCTGGAGCATGATCCGCTCGTGGCCGACTATCGTGCCTTCTTTGCCTCTCTCGATTGGTCCCTGGTGGACTCCTGGCAAGCACGCCGCTCGGCTCGCGGTCGTCCAGCGCATCCCGAACGGGCCTACCTCAAAGCCTTTCTGGTGCGGCTGCGGGAGGGCTTGCTCTTCACCAGCCAGCTGCGTCGCTTTCTGCTGACCCATCCGCTTTTCGTCATCGAACTCGGCTTCGAGTTGCACCTGGACGCTACACAGCCTTATGGCTTCGATGTCGCACGCACCGTTCCCTCCGAACAATGGCTACGCCAGAAACTGCGGAATTGCGATCAGGCCCTCCTGCAAGAACTGCTGCACGCCACCGTGACGGCCTTGCAAGCCGAGATCCCCGGCCTGGGCGAGACGGTAGCCTTCGATGTCAAGCACATTTACGCCTGGGTCAAGCACAATAATCCGCGCGTGAGCATGATTGATCGCTTCTGTAAAGAGCAGCAGCCGGGTGGTGATCCTGATTGTCGCGTGGGGGTCAAACGCTCCACTAACCGCGAATTGCCCGATGGCTCGACCAAAGAGGTCAAGGAATATCTGTGGGGCTATGGCTCCGGCGTGGCAGCTGCGACCACTGCCGATTACGGCGATGTGGTGCTGGCTGAATATACCCAACCCTTCAATGAGAACGATGTGACCTACTTCCGTCCCCTGTATCGGCGCACTGTCCTGGCTCTGGACGACTTCCCCATCCATGTCACCGCCGATGCGGCCTTCGATGCGTGGTACGTCTACGAAGCAGCGGCCCGTCACGGCGGCATCGGGGCGGTTCCCCTCAATCAGCACAGCCATGCTTCCTTTGCACGCGCCGCCGATGGCACTCCTCGTTGCGAGAAGGGCCTGCTGATGCATCCCACGTATCAGTTCGATCACACCTATGGCTATCGCAGCCAACGCTTTCGCTGCCCCTTGCTCTTTCCCGACCGAACTGGAACCCCTTGCGACCATGACCAATTCACCAAAGGCAAGGGCTGTGTCAAGGATGTCAACTGGGAACCGGGGGGCATTCAGCGCGTCACCCTGGACCGCGATGGGCCGCTCTATCACGCCGTCTACAGCCAACGCACCTGCTGCGAGCGCATCAACAGCCAGGCCAAAGCTCTCGGGATTGAACGGCCCAAAGTGCGCAATGGGCAGTCAGTCAAGAACCTCAATACCTTGATCTATCTCATTATTAAT
>DASTKD010000399.1:0-2740 GCA_035716135.1 Ktedonobacteraceae bacterium | reverse complement strand
CGCTGAGATCCTTCGCTGCGCTCAGGATGACAAAGGGAAGCGAAGGATGACAGGACCGGCTTTAGTCGTTCAAATTCATAAGGAAAGAGGGACGCATGACCGACCAGCTCACTTCCTATCTCGAAAGCCACGCGTGCGACGCGCAAGATTTGTTGGAACAGATATGTCGCCAGCCCAGCGTAGCCGCTCAGAATATCGGTATAGCTGAAATGGCGGATATGGTAGAGAACCTGCTCTCCGAAACCGGTTTCAAGACCCAACGCCTGCATGTTGAGGGCGCGCCGCCCGCTATTTTTGGAGAACTGCCGGGGCGTAGCGGCTATACCATCCTGCTCTACAATCACTATGATGTACAGCCCGCCGAGCCGTTCGACCTGTGGCTTTCGCCTCCCTTTGAACCCACCGTGCGCGATGGCAAGCTGTACGCGCGTGGGGTGTCCGATAATAAGGGCGAACTGGCGGCGCGTCTGGCTGCTATTCGCGCATTACGGGCGGTACACGGCGAATTGCCCATCACGCTGCACTGGATTATCGAAGGCGAAGAGGAGATAGGCAGCCCCCATTTCGCCGCGCTTGCCGAAAAGTACAGCACACTATTGAAGGCTGATGGCTGCCTGTGGGAGGGAAGCAGCTTCGACGCTACCGACCGGCCAGAGCTAACGATGGGTACAAAGGGCCTGCTCTATGTGCAGCTTGACACACAAGGCACCGGCATCGACACGCATTCGGGAGCCGCTTCTATATTGCCCAGCGCAGCATGGCGCATGGTGCAGGCGCTGGCAACCCTGCGCACGCCCGAAGGCCATATTCGCATTCCGGGCTTCTACGACGAGGTTGTGCCGCCTTCTGAGGAGCAGCTTGGAGCTATCACAGAACAGTCCAACGAAGAGGCTGAGATGCGCGAAGCCTATCATGTAGACAGGTTTATCGATAACCTGACGGGCGCGGCCCTCATGGAACGCTACTCGTTCGCGCCCACCTGTAATATCGCCGGACTGCTGAGCGGCTACACGGGCGAGGGATCGAAGACGGTATTGCCCGCGAAGGCGATGGCGAAGATCGATTTCCGCCTGGTTCCCGACCAGCACCCGGATGACGTCCTGGCAAAATTGCGCGCGCACCTGGACGCCCAGGGCTATAGCGACATACACATTACCGCCTTCGGCAAAGCTGAGCCAGTAGTCACGCCCATGCACGACCCGTTCGTGCGCCGCGTCGCCGACATCGCGCGCGACTTTAGCGGCAAAGAACCCTCGGTAACACCGATTGCCGGAGGAACGCTGCCCCTGCTTGGCTCGCTGCGCCGCTTCGTGGGCGTACCTGGCCTGTGCGCTCCCGGCAACGCGACCTACCGGGGCAGTGGCGCGCACGCCCCCAACGAACACATCCGCCTGTCCGACCTCGAACGGGCCGTGCGCTTCAACTGCTACATGTTTATGGTCTCTGACTGGAATCCGTAGGGGCGGCCTTTATGGCCGCCCGGCGTACCCCGTTGCTGGCGTGGTCGCCTGACATGACGAATCACGGGCGGCCATAAAGGCCGCCCCTACGTATTTCTCGTCACCGGGCGTTGCGCGGCTTGCAGGTGATGCGCCATTGATTGATGGTGGTCGCCGCTCTCGCTGCTGGGGTCGGTGTGGATGATGGCTTCTGAAATGCCGTCGATGGAATGGAACAGGCGATGGCGCACCTCTTCGGCGATGGTGTGCGCCTTCACCAGCGTCAGTTCGGGGTCAACCTCGATGTTCATAATCACATGCAAGGTATGCCCGACCCAGCGCGCTCGTATATCCGTCACCGCCGCGACACCAGGAACTTCCTGCGCCGTTTTGAGGATGGACGGGACAATACGAGGGTCTACCGCATCGAGCAAACGCTGGATCACGCTGCGCGAGGTTGAATAGACGACCGTAAGAATTACCAGCGTAATCACGATACCGGCAATGGGATCGGCGATGGGCAAACCAAATCGAACGCCGACCAGTCCCACGAAGGCCGCCAGCGAAGTCAGTCCATCGATGCGCGAGTGCTGCCCGTCAGCAACCAGCGCCACGCTATTGATACGTTTACCAACCGCAATCTTGTATTGCGCCAGCGCCTCATTACCGATCACGCCGATTAGCGCCGCCGCCATGCTCAAATAAATCTGGGTTGGCACATTGCCACTGGTCAGTTTCTGAATGGACTCTACCGCGCCTGCCACCGCGCTGGCGACGATCACCATCACAATAAAAATGCCCGCCAGGTCCTCCGAACGATAATAGCCATAAGTATAACGCTGGTTGGCAGCGCGACTGGAGACCACAAAAGCGATCCACAGCGCGACAGTAGTAAAAACATCGCCCAGGTTATGCAGCGCGTCCGCGAAGAGTCCCGCGCTTCCGCCGGTAGTCGCAATAGCAAACTGGATCAGCGCAACCAGCAACATGCCCCCCGTCGAAATCTGCACGGCTCGTAACCCCGCCCTGTTGCCATACAGATCGGCATCTACCTTGCCATGCTCATGTCCATGCCCGCCTTTCTCGTCATGCTCATGATCGTCGTGGCTGTGTCCGTGGTCATGATTATGCTCATCGTGGTCGTGGTCATCGTGATGATCTGCTGTCGATGGTTCGCGCATGGCATCGTCCTTTCTGGCCGGTATTCTCCATGATATTATACCGCTTGATATACGACATAGACATAGCACATAACATAAGGCCAGGGCGACCGCGAGGGTCGCCCCTACCATACACGATAC
>DASTKD010000398.1:0-12450 GCA_035716135.1 Ktedonobacteraceae bacterium | reverse complement strand
CTTACCCATCTATTATAAGCGGTAGTACCCCCTGAGTGTGAGATGAGGTGTTCTGTGTCGCCTGCAGGCGACACAGAACACCTCATCTCACACTCAGGGGGTACTACCGCTTATAATAGATGGGTAAGAAAGGTGTCAATTAATATAGTAGGGAGAAAAGGTATGCCGCGTATACGAGATTTTGGCGTGACTCCCGGTTATTTGCCGGCTGGGCCGCTCAATGCGATTACCGACGTTGCCGGTGTGCGCGTCGGGCATACAACGGTGCAGAGCGCTTCTCATGATGTTCCCTGGCGCACGGGCGTCACGGCAATCTGGCCTCACGCGGGCGATCCACTGCTTGAAAGCGTCTATGCCGCCATATTCGCTTTGAACGGCGTGGGCGAGATGACGGGGCGTTCTTTGATTGATGAGTGGGGTTTATTGAGCTTCCCCATCCTGCTGACGGGAACGAATCATGTGGGCATCGTTTACCACTGGGCGCTGCAATACCTCTTTGAGCATGGCGCGCAAGAAGCTGGCCTGACCTCGCTTATCACACTGGTTGCGGAATGCGATGATAGTTACCTGGACGGGTCGCAGGGACTGGCAATCACTCGTGAGGATGTGTACGCTGCCCTGGAGAGCGCCGCGAGCGGGCCTGTTGTTGAGGGATGCGTTGGGGCAGGTACGGGAATGCAGCTTTTTGACTTTAAGGGAGGGATAGGCACATCGTCGCGCGTTGTGCAGGTCGGACAGGCTCGCTACGCCGTCGGGGCGCTGGTACTCACCAATTTCGGGGCGCGTCATGAACTGCGCATTGATGGTATTCCGGTCGGACGTATGCTCAAAGATGATTTGCAAAGAGGAGTAGGCGAAGGGAGTTGTATCGTCGTGCTGGCGACGGATGTGCCACTCCATGCTCGTCAATGCGAACGGTTGGCGAAAAGGGCTGCATTGGGGCTAGCGCGCACCGGTTCAACGGCCAGGGATATGAGCGGCGAGATTATCGCGGCCTTCGTTACTGGCAACCATATTCCAATCAATGCCGGGGCGGAGATCGATATTCGCGTGCTGGTCGAGGGGCCATCGAATGCCGGAGCCTCCGCCCTCAATGAATTGTTTACCGGCGCGGTAGAGGCCACCGAAGAAGCCGTTTATAATGCCCTGGTGGCGGCAGTGACGACCTATGGCGTCGATGGTCACGTTCTGCACGCCATTTCCCATGATCGCTTGCGCTCACTCTTAGCTCATTAGTAGCAGCGCTCCTGGTTTGTGATGATACGGCTCCTCAATCGTTGTAGAGGTAGCAGCAAGACTTTTGGGCGAAACAAAAAGTACTTTCTGCACAAATATGGGCTGGAATGCTGTTCACTCATATAATGAAAACATGATACTAATCAGGCTAGAGGAGTCGCTGCTATTTCAAACGAAACGAGACGTTCGGAACATGAACCAACAACGGCAATCTCGACGGCTGAACACGAACCAGAGATAACTCCGGTTCCTCCTGTTGAGGTTGAAGAGGAAGATCTGTTAGATGACGAGGTGGCAGACCATAATCAGTTGATTGGCATTGGCGCGTTCCGTTTCCGCTTCCGCCTGTCAAGTTTCCGCCTGGGTCGTGCTCTATCTGAACGACGCTTCAGCATCGCGGAGGCGGCGGTGCTGCTGATGGCGGCCTATATCGCATCGCGCGGCCTGGGCGTGATTCGCCAGAGCATGTTCAATGCCATCTTTGGCACCGGTCCCGCCGCGAATGCCTATTATGCAGCTTTCCGCCTGCCCGATTTTCTCTTTAACCTGATCGCGGGTGGCGCATTGAGCAACGCGCTGATCCCCGTTTTTGTCTCCTACGACAAGGATCATGGGCGGCGAGCGGCATGGCGACTGGTGAGCCTTGTCTTTAATGTCATGCTGGCCGCGCTCGTCGTTGTCCTGCTGGTTGGTGAATTATTCACACCCGATTTTGTGAATCACATTCTTGTGCCGGGTTATCCTGCTGCTGAGCGGGCGCTCACCACCAGCCTGACACGTATCATGCTGATACAGCCGCTCGTCCTGGCGCTTGGCACGATTGCAACGGCGGTTCTGAGCAGTAAACGCCAGTTCCTGTTGCCCGCGCTCTCCATCGCCGTTTACAATTTTGGCTTGATCGGGGGCCTGATTGTCACGTTAGCCATTCCCTCGGTAGGCATTTACGGCCCTACCTATGGTGTGCTGGTAGCAGCGGTTTGCCAGGTAGCTGTGCAGGTGCCGGGTCTTGTCAAGCAGGGGTTGAGCTATTCTTTTCTCTGGGATATTAGAGACGCCGGTTTGCGCCAGGTAATGCGCTTGCTCGCGCCCAATGCTGCCATCGTTGTGTTCGGCTCTGCCGCTTTTATCATCGATACTGCCTTCGTCTCATATCTCCATGATCCTGCCAGCCTCGCCGCGCAACATAATGCCTATATGCTCTTCTATATGCCGGTAGCCCTGTTAGCTCAGGCTATCGCGCAAGCCGCCTTGCCGCAGCTATCGACGCTGGCGACGCGCGGACAGTATATTCGTTTGCGACGCATGACGCTGAAAGTCGTGGGCATAGCGCTACTGTTCGGTATTCCAACGGCGCTGATCCTGTGCGTGCTGGGCAGACCCATCATTCATATCGTCTTCCAGCATGGCGCGTTTAAGAGGCATTCCACCGATTTGACCGCGCTGGCGTTGATCGGTTACGCCGTTGGCTTACCAGGTGTGATCGCGGGCGAGTTAATGGTGCGCGCCTTCTTCGCCATGAAAGATGCCCGCACCCCGCTTTTCACCAACATATTGAACTTTGCCGCGCATATTGGCCTGATTTACCTCTTCCTCGCCATATTTACCGGCACATCTGCCATTATCGCTATTCCCCTCGCTGCGAGCGGCTCCGCCACCATCGAGACCATTGCGCTCGTCCTGCTGCTTTACCTGCGCTTCCGCAAGAAGATAGCACTGGAGAGGCAACTAGAGACCGGTCAACCTGAACAGGCGATAGATAAAGGAGAATCAGGTTGATGTCTGGTAACGTGTTTCAAGAATTAAGGATTCGCGCCCAATTAGACCCTGTTGTACGCCGTAAGCTCGCCGCTTACCCTCTCCAGTTTTTAGCCAGTTTTAATCTGAGCTTTGATGAAAAGCGGCAGATCGTTTTACCCCGTTTTAGCTGGATAATTAAAGAGCAGCTTGCTGCGATGCCGTTCCCTTCGACAGAAGATGCTTATGTGATGTTACAACAGCTTGGAATAAAAGTCATCCTTAATCTGACCGGATATGTTGATGATGCATCTATTCTTTCCTCTTTTAACGTTTACCACATCCCCATAGCCAACCAGAAACCGCCCACTCTACACGAGATGCATCGGGCTATCTCCCTTATTCAATCTTCTTTGAAGAGCAATCAGCCTGTTGTCGTTCATTGTGAGGCAGGATTGGGCCGCACAGGAACTATCATCGCGGGCTATCTCACTACATGTGGACTTTCCGCACAAGAGGCTATCGACCATATCAGGGAGTTACGACCTGGCTCTGTTGAAACAGAAGAGCAAGAAGCGGTTATATGCGAATACGCAGGCATCCATACATCACTTTTATAAGTAAGTTCCTCAACAGAGAAGAGCCGATAGGCCCATTTCAAATGAATGTCTTCTACTTCAACACATACTTTTTGCGCGTAGCCTGATAAAGCAGCACCAGCGCGATTCCCAGAATGATCGCATCACGCACGATAATGGCCGGGTAAACGTGGTCGATGTGTGGAATATCGACGTAGTTGAATGGGAAGACGAAGGTGGTCAGGGCGCAGACTGCGCCCCAGCTCAACACCCACTTCCAGTTCTGTTTGCCGATGTAGGCGATGAATGGCATGATCCATATCAGGTATTGCGGACTGAAGACCTTGCCCAGAATGACGACCACTAATAGCGTCACCAGGCTGGCGGTAAAAATGTCCAGTTTATCGCGCCATTGCAGCCAGAAGGTGTAGCATAGACCGACCACCAGTAAGAAGGTAGACAGGAGTGAAACTTTGTGGGCTAACAGGCTGCTGAAGTTGAGCGATTGATAGGTGAAGATGTACTGCGCAGGGAAATGTATGAACTGGCCGAGCCACAGCAGCGTACCAGGGGCAGACTCGACCTGAATGGGCCGGCTGAGGAAATAGTTGATAGGATACAACGTATTGCCCACATTGAGCAGCAGCGAAACTATGGTGACTATCGCGCATGTAGCTACGAATAGCGCCAGCCCCTGCCAGCGTTGCCAGACTTTCCAGCTTCCACTGATTTGTTTCTGTTGCGCGATCAGGAAGATGGGAATGAATATGACGGGATACAATTTTAGCAGGGTAGCCAGCGCGATCAGGAAATAGGCCCAGTTCCAGCGTGCGCGGGCTGCCAGGATTACCGCGCCCAGTGTCAGAGCGGCTGGCACGAGGTCAAATCTGCCCAGGGCAGTAGCCCAGCTACCCACCGCGAGATAGAAGGCGAAGACGATAGCGGCTGGCCGCGAACGGAACCGCGCGATGAGCAGGTAAATAACAGCCGCCGCGATTATCATGAAGAGCGCGAAAAACACCTGGTACCCCAACCCTGATGCGAAGAGGGGCAGCGAAAAGATCGCCAGGGTGAGCAATGGATATTCCGGCGGCAGCGCGTGAAATGCCTGAGTAGTGGACTGCGACTGTACTAGCGAGACAAGAAACGCCGGGAAGTGACGCGCCTGCATTTTCTGAGCGAGCGTAGAGGAGGAACTGCTATCGAGAAAGGCGCACTGGCCTTTGGCGTTATTGTCCAATCCCTGCGCCTGTAGAGCCGCTTTGCCCTGCCAGAAGGAGATACCGTAGCACTGGTAGCGCGTGGCATCGTTATATTTATTAGAGAATTGCGACGACGCGCCCCAAAAGAGAATCGCGCCCATTGCCAGGATCACACAGGCATCAATTATATAATGCCAGCGCGGTGAACGTCCCGTTTGAGTATTCGCATGACCGCTGCGAGAAGAGCCTGTCTCATCTACAGCAGGCGCGGAAGTATCTACTATCTCGGACATATGCTATCTTCCTCTTTGCATGTTCACTTGACCTTGTAGGGTTTGGTATGTATACTTTCCCTCCAGGGCGGCAGGAACACTGTCCAATCACGACCCGCTCGAGGGTACTGCAATTATTCGCGTTTCAAAAACCGTTCAAGATGAACAATAAAACGTTCATGCTGCCCTTCGCCAATCTTGCGCTGCTCATCGAAAGCCTCGACCTGAAAAACCAGGCGGCGACCGTCTATCTCCGCCAGTCGAGCGGTGGCGCGTACCTGCTGACCGAGTGGCGTCGCGGCCAGGTGGCGCACATTGACCACTGTGCCGACCGTTACATAGCCAGCTTCAAGGTGATCGGCGACCGCCTGCCATGCGGCATTCTCCATCAAGGCGATCATCATGGGCGTGGCGAATACCTCGACTCCCCCGGCTCCAACATGCGCGGCAGTATTTTCGTGAACAACCGTAGTGGTAGATTCGCCCGTCAGTCCGATTTCAAGCGTCATAGATGCAGTCCTCTCTTTCGCCTTCCCGGCTTCGTAATGTGTCGCAACCAACTATACTACAAAATCACTATTTACGCACCAAATTTCGGCGATTGAATTACCTTATGGTACGATACACCTGAAATAATCAGAAAATAAGGAGCTGGTAATATGTCAGTGAAGCACTCCATCGAGCTTGTCGCCCACCGGGGTGGCTCTCGTCTTGCTCCGCAAAATACACTGGCGGCGTTTCGCAACGCGCTCAATTTTCCTATCGATGCCATCGAACTGGATGTGCATATGTCGCGTGATGGTCACGCGGTCGTCTTTCATGACTATACGGTTGAGAAGCTTACTAACGGCGCGGGGAATATGCTCGACCTGGACTTTGACTATTTACGCAGCCTGAATGCAGCCACGCATTTCCCCGGCGGCTGGCCCGAACCGCAGCAGATACCCACGCTCGGCGAAGTGCTGAAGCTGGCGAAGGGGCGCGTGCAGGTCTATATCGAGATCAAGCCAGGCAAGCGCGATGGCGTCTTCGGGCGTTATCCCAATATTGCTGAAACGGTGGTTGATGAATTATGCACAGCCGACATGCTCGCCGATGTACTGATTATCTCGTTTGACTGGCAAGTTTTGCCCCGCATAAAATCTCTCGAGCCGTCGCTGCGCACGGGCGCGCTAGTCTCTACCGATGTCTGGGACCCGCGCGAGAAAGATGCTATTCATACGTTGACAAGGCGTGTAGCCGCGCTGAATTGCGAATGGATCAACATGGATAGCAAACTCTTCACTATCGCAATGCCGGAAGTTATTCATCAAAGTGGCTTCAAACTGGGCGTCTGGACGGTCAATAGTTTGCGCGCGATGCGCCGCTTTGCCAGCGCTGGAGTAGACTCATTGACCTCCGACCGGCCCGATCTTTTTGCTGAACTGGCATACTGAACGGCAGGCATTCCTCAAGAATCTGTAAAATTCGTCATGCATTCTTACCCAAAGGTCTGAATGCGTGTCCCTTTTTGCTCATTATCCGTTCTCTATAGTAGTAATAAAAACAACGCTATGAGAACAGCGAAGCGTGAAGTTTCAGAATACCAGTATATTGCTTTAGTACCATGTAGAGCTTTTCTGAGCGAGCGGTATGTTATAATTGGCGGCAATCGCGCAGATGCGCCTGCGAAGAGGCGCGAGTGGAGAGCATAACCTATGCCACAAATTGAAGAAATCGTAACAACAGTCATTGAGCCGGAAACAGCGCCTGTATCGTCTCCTGTACAGAAGGTCGCGCTCTCGTTCGTGGTGCCTGTCATGAACGAGGATATGAATGTGCGCCCTTTATTTGAAAAACTCTCAACCCAACTCAACGGGTTGCAGCAATCCTATGAAGTGATCTTTGTCGATGATGGCAGTACAGATAAGACCTTCTCCGTGCTTACAAAATTGCACGAGGAGTTCCCCGGCGTGGTGCGCGTGATACGCTTCCGCCGCAACTTTGGCAAGACGCCCGCGCTGGTGGCGGGATTCAGTCGCTGCCGGGGCGAAATCATTTTCACGATGGATGGCGACCTGCAAGACGATCCCGACGAGATACCCAACTTCCTGGCAAAACTCGAAGAGGGCTACGATCTGGTCTCCGGTTGGAAGTTTCCGCGCCTCGATCCCATCTCGAAAACCTTCCCATCGAAGGTCTTCAACGGGCTGGTCAGCTTCACCACCGGCGTCCACCTGCACGACATTAACAACGGCTTCAAAGCCTACCGGCGCGAGATCATCGAAGACAGCCACCTCAAACTGTACGGGGATTTTCACCGTTTTGTACCGATTATGGCGCACTGGCGTGGCTTCCGCGTGGCGGAAATCAAGGTCAAGCATCACCCGCGCACCTATGGTGTATCCAAGTTCGGCGCGCGACGCTTCGCGCGCGGGATGATCGACCTGCTCAATGTGCTATTCCTGACAACCTTTTTGCGCACACCGCTGCGCTTCTTTGGCCCCCTGGGCTTCTGGACATTTTTCGCAGGCGCTCTGGTGGATATTTACGTGGTTGTGCGCAGCTACCTCTTCACGCACGAACCTATTCATAACCAGCCTTTGCTGTTTGTCGGCATCCTTTTGATGATCTTTGGCGTCCAGTTCATCCTGTCGGGCCTGCAAAGCGAGATGGTGCGCCACTACGCTTTCCGCTCCGATGAAGAATACAGCATTCGACAGGAACTCGACTGATGAGCAAGTCAACCGCCAAAAAAGTTGGCAAACGCCTGCTACAAATAGGTTTGCCCATCCTCATCATAGGATTTTTCTTATATCAGGCGAAAAATAACTGGAGCGCATTGACGGCGCACTCCTTTCATCTGAATGTGTGGCTGCTGGTGCTGGCTTTCGCGGGCTTCGTGTGCCAGGAAATCTCCTATGGATTGATCTGGAAAGCGGTGCTGGCTCGCCTGGGAGCGCATCTGGGGTTGCGCGCCAGCCTGCGTATTTACCTGGGGTCCGAGTTTGTGCGCTACATTCCCGGCAATGTCTGGCATGTGCTGACGCGCATCATGTGGGTAGGCAAATACGGCGTTTCGCGCCCGGTTGCCTTTGCCAGCATGGCTATCGAACTGATTACCAAACTGGCGGCGGGCGTGCTGGTTTTCGCGGTCAGCCTGCTCTTCTGGCGCGATCTCGACGCGGTAGGCAAGTTGTCTGAGCAGCGCATCGTCTTTGCGCTGGGCGTGGGAACCATTCTTGCCCTGTGCATCATCCTGTATCCGCCGGTCTTAAGCTGGCTGCTCAATATTGGATTGCGCGTACTGAAACGCGATCCCATCAAACTCACCTTGCGCTATAGAGATGTTATGCTCGTGACGCTGGCATGGTGCGCGAGCTGGTGTGTGGCGGGAAGCGCGTTTTATGTGCTATTGATAGCCCTGTGGAGCAATACGCCGCTCATCGCGTGGCCCATCTGCATCGGTATTTATGCCCTGGCCTGGGATATTGGTTTTGTCAGTTTTATCACGCCCAGCGGTCTGGGCTTCCGCGAGGGCGCGATTGTGGGCCTGTTCGCGCTGGCCCTCCCTCTGCCCGGCGGGTTGGCGGCCATTATTGCCCTGCTTTCGCGCTTCGTATCGACTATCGCCGAATTGCTCTGTGTCAGCATTGCCTATGTGAGCGGTGGCCGCCCGGCGCGCGCGATTGCGCAGGAACAGGCCAGCGAAGATATGAGTGCAGATGCGGCTAGCGTTATAGAGGAGCCATCCGCCAGCATTCCACTTGAAGAAAAAGTTGTAGGTGAGTAATATGACATGGCGCAAACGTTTCGCTATCTGGCGCAATCGCTTCTATCTCTATCCTGCCCCGGAAGATATGCCGCATACGCGCCTGTTCTGGCTGGCAATGGGACTGGTCGCCCTGGCGGCGGCCATCTTTTCAGCCTATTTTATCTATCTGCATCTCGGTCGCCAGGATGCCTATCTCACGCCTGCCGAAGACCTCGGCACCTATAATCAGGCCGTCTGGAACATCTTGCATGGCACATTCATTCACCAGACCATCTGCAATATTGTAAGCGACACCAACTGTTATAGTCTCAATGGCATTCCGCGTTTTGCTATCCACGTTGAACCAATCCTGTTGCCCATTTCGCTCTTGTACCTGCCTTTTCCCGATCCCAAAACCTTGCTTATCTTGCAAACGCTGGTAGTGGCGAGCGGCGCGTTCCCGGCCTTCTGGCTGGCGCGCCTGCGCCTGCGCAATGAATTGGTAGCGGTGGGCATTGCTGTCCTCTATTTGCTCTACCCGGCGCAGCAACAGGCCGAAGTGTTTGATTTTCACGCCGTCACGCTGACTGCCGCGCTGCTGATGTTCACCCTGTATTTCATGTATACACGCCGCACACTCTGGCTTTTCGTCTTTGCTATTCTCTCGATGGCCTGCAAAGAGGAAATCCCGCTCGTGATCGCCTTCTTTGGCCTGTGGAGCATCCTCTTCCAACAGCGCTGGCGCACCGGCCTGGCACTGGTGGGCCTGAGCATTGCCTGGCTGGGCCTGGTATTCCTGGTTTACCGCATCGCCAGCCCGACGGGACATCCATTGCTTGGTTCGCGTTATGCCTACCTGGGTAGCGGGCCATTGCAAATTCTACGCAACATAGTGACGCACCCGCTCAGCCTGCTCTACCAGCATGTGCTGGAGCATTCGCACCGGCAATATATCATCATCTTGCTGGCTCCCGCCGCCTTTCTGCCCCTGCTCGCGCCCTGGGTGTTGATGCTGGCCGTTCCTTCAATAGCCATCAACCTGTTCAGTTCCGACCCCAACCAGTATCTCGGTATTTTCCATTACAGCGCGGAGATTGTGCCGGTACTGGTCTTCTCAACCATCGAGGCGATGGTGTTTATTGTCTGGCTGGTGAAGTGGTACACGCGCCAGCTGCGCGAGGCGCGGGCGTCGGCTGCGCCAAAAGCAGAACAGGCGTCGGGTGATTCTCAAGGCGAGGGCAAGCGTGAAAGCCGGCGTGACCAGGGCGACCGCAAGGGTCGCCCCTACAATACTACGGGTCAGCCTGTGGGGATGTACAGGTTCGCGCGTTGGGCGCAGCCGGTTGGGTTGTGCGTGTTGCTGGGTTTGGCGCTTTTTGCTGTTGTGCATGAGGATTTTACCTATGGCGCAATGCCGTTCTCAAGGGGCTTTGGATGGCCGAATGTTACGGCGCATGACCAGCTTGCGGGGCGCATCGAGAACATGATACCCGCTTCAGCTTCGGTTTCGGCGCAATCGGAGCTGGTGCCGCATGTCAGCCAGCGCGCGCATATTTATCTCTTCCCTTACGGGGATACAACGGCTGACTATATCTTTCTGGACGTGACCGGCGTGACCTATCCTTATAGTTCGCCGCAATACATTGGCGAAGTGAAAAAAGTCTTGCTGGGTGGAAACTATGGGATTGTCACCGCGCAGGATGGTTATCTGCTGCTCAAGCGCGGCCTGCCAGCGCCGGGAGCAGCGCCTTACTCGCAGGGGCAGACGGGCGATGGCGTGGTACCCAATTTGCCTGATGCCTTTTGCTCGTTTACCCGCGTATCGCCCAATGAAGTGCAGCACGCGCTACAAGTTGATTTTACGCCGACGCAAGCTGTCAATTCCAGCAGCCAGGTGAGCCTGGTGGGGTATAACATCGCGCCGCCCTCGTCATTCGGAGTGGCGACGAGATTTATGCAGGTCACGGCCTACTGGAAAGTCAATGCTGTCAATACGCCGCCTTTGAAGATTCTGACCATTCTTACCGATCAGAATGGCAAGGAAGAGTTTTCGAGCGTCGATTTCCCCACCATTTCCTGGTGTCCCACCATGATGTGGCAACCGGGAACCATCGTGCGCACCGTCAGCAGCACGTTGTATATCGGGAATGTTCCGGTTGGGCTAGCCCATGTGGGTCTTGCCCTTTTACCTTTTAACGTTCCATTCGGTACAATACTAACTGTGACGAATCGTGTTCCGTTGCATGTAATAAGCGCGCCAGCCGGAATATCGCAAATTTCTGGCACCAACGCGCTGCAAATAGGCTCGTTTACTATCGTTCCATAATTTACTGACTCTTTAGCGGTGCCGAAGACTTACTCTATGAAAGAGGTGTTGGAATGGGTATTTACCTGGGGCAAATGCCACCTGCCGAAATGGCGCGGCTCAAAGCCGAGATCGCGGAAACCCTGATTGCGAATTTCAGTTATCCGCGTTTCTATGACTATCGCACGAATACGCTGCGTATGCGCCCGGTGGATCGCGCCAAACGCCAGGAAGTGTGGACATTCCTGAGTACGTTCGATTTCAACACCTTCAGTCGTATCGATGTCACCTCACCCGATTTTCAACGGCAGGTTGAGCGGCTTTTGATCCAGTTTGTGCAGCGCAACCGTGCCTTCTTTGGTCAGCAGGGGCGCAAACGCATGGCGGACGTGCGCTCGCTCATCACCAGCTCTTCTGTATCCGTTACCGAAGGACTGCGCGGGCATTTGAGCGGTCGCGCTACGACGCAGCCGCCCTTTGGCAGCGCGCGTCCAGTAACAACGTGGTCGAAATCCAATGGCTCTGGCAGGTTGGAGCAAGGCTGGGAACAGGTCGCTAACGCTACTATGCTATTGCAACAGCAATATCAGGAGATGCGTGGAGAGATCCGGCCAGGTCTGAATGGTGATGCCCGCGCAGCAGCGCCATCTCCTACTGCAAACGGTGCCATGACTAACGGCACAACGTCTGCTCCACCCAGGCGCTCGCCACGTTTACGGGCCACTACCCAGAGCGGTAATGGCAACGAAACGACTGCGCCAGCAGCGCGTCCCACGGGCGCGGTGCCGCCGACTCGCCCTGTTCCACAGGATGAATTACGCTCAGCCAATCCACCATCGAGTCCGCTTACGCGGCAGGCATCAGGGCCGCTCGCGCCTCAGACATCAACTACCCCTGCCGCTGCGTCTATGCCAGCGATTCCGCCCGTCGCGTCTGCATCCGAAGCGGCAAAGCCGTCCGCGCCAGCCGAACAGCGTGTGCCGCGAACCACAATCGCCGGAGATACGCCTGCATCTTCGATAGAGCGAGTTGAAAAGACACCTACTGCTCCACAGAGTAGTATTCCCGCTCAAACGTTACCGGCAACAGGTTCTCTTGTGCCGCCAGCACCCGTTGCGCCTGTCGTACCACAGGCACCTGCTCAACCCCAGGCATCGTTCGTATCACCTGCGGCGTCTCCGCAGCGTGAACTCGCTCGCACTGAACCTCTGGCACCGGCTCTGAAAAATCAGAAGGATAGCGCCACGATCATGGTGAGTGATGAGGACGTGGTGATCTTTGAGGAGATGCGCCATCAATTGATTGTATGGCTGCGCATCGAGGTTGTACGCGCCGGGGTAGAGCTTTCTGGACAAAGCCCGGCGCAACTGCTCGAGGTGTTGGGAGAACA
>DASTKD010000397.1:0-3944 GCA_035716135.1 Ktedonobacteraceae bacterium | reverse complement strand
TGCTTGTCCTCGTCACAATATGATTCCGTTGGGATTTCGTGATACCTCACCCGATGACGTGAAGGCGACGAGGACAAGCACAAGGCCCCCGCATCCACCCAACCCGGCCCCTTGTCCCTACAAAATATCTCGCTTACCCATAATTGAACATTGACGAACGAACATAGGGGCATTACACTACAGTAGAATACCGATCATTATTTACATACTCTCATGAAAGGTCGTCCCGAATGCAACACCGTCTTATCAAGCGTTCCGTTGTCGAACTGGCTCCCGCCTTACTTGTCGTGTTGCTTGTCTTAGCCGCGTGTGGTTCCTCCGGCAGCGCGGGCGGCGCGACTCCGACGCCACAGAGCAGCTCAACGCGGGCAGTTTCACAGGGGGTGACGCCGGGTGCGACGAGTACGACCTTTCCGGCGCAGGTTGATACGTGTCCGCGCTTGATCGGCTATCCAAAGACGGGGACATTTTGCTACACGCCGCACCAGTTGCGCGTGGCCTATGGCGCGGAATCGCTCTACGAACATGGCTTTACAGGCAAGGGACAGACGGTGGTTGACATCGTATCGTATGGTAGCCCGACGCTCCAGCAGGATATGCAGGTGTTCGATGCGCAATTTCACCTGCCGCCGCTCAACTTGCAAATCTTTGCGCCGCTCGGAACCGTGCCGTTCAATCCACATGACCCGGCGATGCTCGGTTGGGCCGGTGAAACCAGTCTGGATGTGCAAATCATTCACGCCATCGCGCCCGATGCCGCTATTGTCGTGCTGACCAGTCCAGTTGATGAGACCGAGGGTACCATTGGGCTGCCCCAGTTTCTGCAACTGGAACAGTATGCCCTCAATCATCAGCTGGGTAATGTCGTTTCACAGAGCTGGGTGGCGTCCGAGGTGACATTGAACGATAGCGCGGGACAGCAGGAGATAGCGCAATGGGATGCCTTCTTAAAGCAAGCGACGACGCGGGGCGGCATGACATTTTTCTCAGGCTCCGGTGATAACGGCGCGACCGATTACGCCGATTTACAGGCGACGAAGCTCTCGCCCGTCGCCACAACCAATTTCGCGCCCGATGACCCCTGGGTCACTGCTGTAGGAGGCACCTCGCTATTGCGCCAGGGCAATAATACCTCCGAAGTGGCGTGGAATCTGAGCGGTGGCGGTTTCAGCCAGTTCTTCACTACACCCGACTTCCAGAAGATGCTGCCCCCTTCTGTGCAAACGCTGCTGAAAGGGCGGCGCGGCGTGCCAGATGTTGCCGCCGATGCCGATCCCCTGACCGGCCTTGTCTTCTACGGAGCGGGCATATGGAGCCTGGCGGGCGGGACGAGCGCCTCTACGCCGCTCTGGGCCGGCCTGATGGCAATAGCTGACCAGATGGCAGGCAAGGGCCTGGGCTTCATTAACGCCGCTCTCTACAAACTGGCAATGTCCGGTCGCTACACAGCGGACTTCCACGATATTACGCAAGGGAATAACAGTGTGCGCGCATGGCGCGAACGTGCCGGGCTATGCCGCCACGACGGGCTGGGACCCGATTACCGGCCTCGGCTCACCCGATGCCGAAAATTTGTTGCCCGACCTTGTGGCGGCGCTGAAATAGGCGAAACTTCATCCTGTTCATCTTCGTGATATTGCTGGTAATATCTCATCCCTCCATGTCCGATGATCTTTGATAACCGAATGGGGTGGTGTATGTTTTCCGTCCTGTAGGGACAAGGGGTGGATGTGGGGAAGGGTGGGGGCCTTGTGCTTGTCCTCGTCATAGCGTGATTCCGTTGGAGGTTGATGATACGCCATCGAATCGGGTGAATCCGACGAGGACAAGCACAAGGCCCCCGCATCCACTCAACCCCGCCCCTTGTCCCTACAGGACACCGGGGACGCAAGCGCCCCGACACGCAGTTCCCCTGTTAAGCAGTCAAAATTCATCAAAGTGGAATACTGTAGCGCGGAGCGATACACAACATCGTGGACGAATCCAGAACAGGAGAAGCATATGGCAACCACGCAAAAGAATCCCCTGCTGCGGGTCAAACCTGTTGGACTCATTCTGCAACAGAGCGAGGACCGGGAACATGGACTCAAACGCACGCTGGGGCCGGTAAGCATTACGCTGCTGGGCATTGGCGCTATCGTTGGTACTGGTATATTCGTGCTAACCGGTGTGGCCGCCGCGAAATACGCGGGGCCAGGACTGATACTTTCGTTCGTGGTGGCCGGCATTGTCAGTGGTCTCGCCGCCATCTGCTATGCTGAATTTGCCAGCACGGTGCCTATCGCTGGCAGCGCCTATACCTATTCGTATGCCACGCTTGGCGAACTCATCGCCTGGATTATTGGCTGGGATCTGATTCTGGAATACGCAGTGGGAGCCGCCGCCGTGGCTATCGGCTGGTCAGGCTACCTCGTCGATCTGCTCAAAGGCACATTTGGCATTACGCTGCCGAAAGCGCTTATTGAATCGCCCTTTTCCGGCGGCATCATCAACTTGCCCGCCCTGATTATCATTTTGTTAGTTACCACGTTACTCATTCTGGGTACCAGTGAAAGCGCGACAGTCAATAGCATTATTGTGGTTATTAAGCTCGCCGTGATCGTATTCTTTCTCGTGGTGGGCTTCGGCCATATCAATACATCCAACTGGAGTCCGTTCCTGCCCTTTGGTACCGGCGGCATCTTCCGTGGGGCCAGCATCATCTTCTTTGCCTACATCGGCTTTGACCAGATTTCGACCTCGGCGGAAGAGGCGCGTAACCCCGCCAGAGACCTGCCGATAGGCATCATTGTAAGCCTGATAGTCTGCACCATACTCTATATTCTGGTCACGGCAGTGCTTACTGGAGTGGTCTCTTATACGAAGCTGAATGTTGCATCGCCTGTGTCACATGCGCTCATTTTGCTTGGATTAAACACGGCAGGGTCCATCATCTCGGTTGGAGCCATCTGCGGCTTGACAACGGTATTGATCGTACTGCTGTTCGGGCAGAGCCGTATATTCTTCTCCATGTCCCGTGATGGTTTGCTGCCTCGCTTTTTCTCGCGCGTCCATCCGCGCTTCCGCACGCCGTATCTATCGAGCCTGCTGATTGGCGTGGTTGTCGCGCTTGTGGCTGCCCTGACGCCGATTGACGTAGTGGCGGAATTGACCAACATTGGCACGCTGGCAGCGTTCGTACTCGTCTCGGCTGCTGTGCTGGTTCTGCGCCGCACGCAGCCTGACCTGCGTCGCGGATTCCGCACGCCGTGGGTACCATTCATTCCCATTCTCTCTGTTCTTGCCTCGCTGGTATTGATCGTCAGCCTGCCCTGGATCACGCTGGTGCGCTTTGCCGTCTGGCTGGTGATCGGGCTGGTCATTTACTTTCTCTACAGTCAGCGCAGAAGCTACCTGCAACCAACCACAACCGGGACATCCGGGCAGGATATTGCATGAGCGGACAGGCAGGATATACAATGGCAGGAGAAAAACTACCGGGAAAGGATGCATAGCATGGCGATAGACCTTGAATTGATGAAAAAACGCCTCGAAGATAAACAGGCTGAACTACAGGCCAATCTCGCCGGATTGACAGCGGCCCATCCACAGCCCGTCGATCCTGTCGAAGCCAACGACGGCGCGCCAGACTTTGAGGAGGTGGCGGTTGACTTCAATGAGATGCAGGATGAGCAATCCATCGGAGTGAATGAGCGGGCATTGCTGACAGAGGTGCAACGGGCGCTCAAACGCATCGAGCAGGGTACCTATGGTAAATGCGAAGTGTGTGGGCGTCCCATTCCTGAGAAACGCCTCGAAGCCATCCCCTGGGCCGCGCGCGATGTTGAACACGAAGACGCATTGGAGCAAAGAAACCTGGCGGACGTTGAATACGAAGATGAGGGAGCATAGCAGGTGTGGCATCTCTTGGAGCATGGCGACCGCCCCATAAGCAAGGCGACCGC
>DASTKD010000396.1:0-7987 GCA_035716135.1 Ktedonobacteraceae bacterium | reverse complement strand
TTTGAACAGCGTCGCAAGGTAAATTCTCCCCATGTCATGCATGTCTACGACTGGGGGGTCGATGACGCGAGCGTGTTCATTGCCACCGATCCGCCACGCGGCCTGACACTGCGCCATGTGCTGGATGCGGAAAACCTTGAGGTAGGACGCGCGCTCGATATAGCACGTCAACTGGCGCGCGGCCTGGTGGCTTTACAGGCGCAGGGCATGATAGACATCGATATGCGCCCTCAACTGGTCACGATTGATATGGCGGGAGAAGCGTATCGCGCGCAGCTTGACGATATTGGCCTGCGCCACTTACTTCAACAGTTGGGGTATATGAATAGCCAGCATGGGGGCAATATTGGCTACCTTGATCCGCGCTATGCCGCGCCCGAAAGCATTCAACACGGACCGGTTGGCGCGTGGAGCGATGTTTATCAGCTTGGCCTGCTGATCTATGAAATTGTCACCGGGCGACTGCCATTCGTGGGACGCACTCCGGCGGAAACCGAGGCCATGCAATGCACAAGTCCACTTCCGCCTGTGGCACAGTTCGGTCATGAGATACCCCAGGCGTTGCAAGACCTGCTAGATCGCGCCCTGGCGAAAAATCCGGCGCAGCGTTTCCCCAACGCCGCTGCTCTACTAGAGGCATTAGAGAGCCTGCCTATCGCCGGTACATCGCCTTTATCGCATAGTGGAGGCGATGGAGATGAGTCGCGCGACGATAAAGAAACGGTTGAGAGCGAGAGCGTCAAAGATGAAACGAGTACCGTCGTACCTGTGCCACTCGATACCTCGTCCTTTGATACTGAGGAAACGGGCGCGCTGGCTTACCTCTACTATGAACCCGAAGGCGCGGGCGGTACACCCCGGCGTTTTGCCATTAAAAGCAACTATGTCATTGTGGGACGGCTCGACCCTAAACGCGGCGTGACTCCCGAAATCGATCTGAGTTCGGTTGACTTCCAGATGACGGTTTCGCGCCAGCACGCGCGCATTCGCTATGATAAATCCATCTTCACCATCGAGGATTTGAAGAGTCGCAATAAGACGCGCCTGGGCGAATTGACGCTGACCCCGTTAAAAGCCGAGTTATTACATGATGGGGATGTGCTGCATTTCGGTTCGGTGCGCACGGTGTTCAAAGCGTCTCTCACCAGCTAAGATTTTTTCTGATCTTGAATACGGTCTTCCACCTGTGTATGACCAGAACGCGGTACGACGATTACGCAGGTTCCCGCGATCCAATCGTAGAGCGCCTGGTGCTTCTTACTTACGAGCATACTTATCAAATAGATTCCCACCAGTACCCAGACCAGTATCAGTCCTGCCGTAACGATAGGCGGAGGAGTGGTGGGAGCAAGGGGCCAGCCGGGGATGCGCCAGAGGCAGGCATGGGTCAATTCCCAGGGTACAAATTTGAGGAGAGAGCGTACTAACGAGCGCGGCAAGCTCAGCCGTGTACCGTGCGTAGTGACGACGTGCAATCCTCTCTTCCGCTTGCCCCACGTTGCTTGCCATGAGGAGCATTCAAAGAGGGCAAAGTAGAGAACGACTGGCAATACCAGTAGGACAAAGGCGCTAAGCTCGCTGATATTTGGGTTGGCAAACATTGCCTGGAACGCGCTTCGGAGAGGCCCAAACCCCAGCCCAACGCCTATAATGACCAGCAGGACGAGGTAGGCAGCAATGATGAGGTAATCGAGTAAAAATGCTACGCAGCGCTGCCAAAAGTTCGCATACATCATATCTGCGTCCCCCGTCCTGGTGAGCAGGCTAAACTTTGCCTTCAAGTATTGTCAGGCGCTAAATCCATGACAATTTGAGACGTTCAAGGACACGCTTGATCGGTCCTTGATTCCAGAACTCTTCGATGCCGAGCATACGGGTGGCGCGAATGTAGACGAAGAGGCCAACCCCCAGTTCCAACAAGAGTTTGATAAGGGCTATGAACGTGCCGAAGCCTCCCAGCGTTTGGTTGGGGTTGGTGGTGACGAGCAGATGATCGAGGATGAAGCGCAGGACGATCAGCGCCACGCCCATTGCCAGGGATGCCAGTAATACGCGCCCGGCAAACCTTGCCAGCGCGCGTAACTCCAACTGCCCGATACGTTGTTGCAGTAGCCAGAGCAGCACAAAGGCTTCGAGCAGACCCGCCAGCGAGGTTGAAAGGGCCAGCGCGCCCAGCCCCCACGAAATGGTCGTGACCGAGGTTTGATTCAAGAAGATAATACTTAAAAAGAGAATGCTTAACGCGATCTTCAAGATAAATTGAGCAATGCTCACGATAACCGGCGTCCTGCTGTCGCGCATGGCATAGAACGAGCGTGTCAATATCTCGACAGATGCCAGGCCAGCCAGACCGACCGCGAAGAATGCGAGCGGCACTGCTGTACTTTCGGCGCTCTCCAGCGAATACGCGCCGTGCTGTAATAATACCTGGATGATAGGCAAACCCAGTACGATCAGCCCTATGCTCGAAGGGATGGACATGAAGAGAATGGTGCGCAGGGTATCTTGAATAATGGCGCGTACCCGGTCGAAACGGCCCCGCGTCACATTTTCGGCCAGCGTGGGGAAGGCCGCGGTCGAGATAGCCATGCCAAAGATACCAAGCGGCAACAAGATCAGTTGCAGCGCCTGGTAATACTGCGTGATGTGTCCGTTCTGATCGATAGGAAGGAGCGGGGCGACCATCACCAGAATCAAGCCGCGATCAACGAAGGTAGAGACGTAGAGCATGGCGGCGTTGACGACGCGCGGTATCATCTGGCGACCAATCTGTATCACGCCGGGGTGATGGTAGTCAAATGAGGGCTTGTAACGCATACCCACTTTGATGATGCCGGGAATCTGCACCACCACCTGCAACAACGCGCCCAGTACCACGCCCCAGGTTGCGAAAAAGACGGCGGTGGTCTGGTGAGACAGGAAGGTGGCTGTGTCGCTATGGGACACGATAAAAATACCCGGAACAAGGCCCAGGATGAGACCGACATTGTACAATACAGTGCCGATGGCGGGCTGCAAGAAATTCTGCTTTGCATTGAGAATGGAGGTGATAATTACTCCTCCGCCCAGCACGATGGATTGCAAAAACATGATGCGTGAGAGCGAGATAATCAGGCCAAGTTCGGCCTGTGGTACGCCCGGGTTGTACAGCGGGACAAGCCAGGGCGCGAAAATGATCGCCAGCAGCGCCAGTCCCATCATGATGGCGATTGCCAGGTTAAGGGCGGAACTGGCAACGTGCCACGCCGTTTTCTCATCGCGCTCGCCGATCATGTAATGGGTGAAAACGGGGATGAATGCCGAACTGAGCGCGCCACCGGCCACGATGTTAAAGATCAGGTCAGGTACCAGAAAGGCTTGTAAGAAAGCGTCAGAAGTGATGCCTGTGCCAAATACATAGGCAAACATGCTCGTGCGCAGCAGGCCGAGGATGCGGCTGGCGATGAACGCGCCGGACAGGATCATGGTCGCCCTACCGATACGCGCTTTCTGGATCATGCCGGTATCCTGCGAAGATTGCGCGGCTGGCTGGAGTTGATTATCAGCGCGTCCCGGCAACGCCGCAGGGCTATGCTGCATGATCGGCGGTAGCATAGGCGAACGCCGGGGGGATGCCTCGGCTGCCGGTTGCATTAACGAAGGCGACATTTCTACGGGAGCCTGCCCCATGTGTGGCTCTCTTGCCGGAGGAGGAGGCGCTCCTGGTATTGGCGGGGGTACTATTTTCGCTGGCGCATTGCTCCTGCGTGGAAACAGGCTGGATGAGTTGGAATTCATGCGGCGCTGCCCCCGGCGCATCCGATCCTCGCGCAGTTGCTGTAACCGTTCCTGGCGAAGCTGCGGGAAGGATTGCGACGGCTGGGGCGCGTTGAAATACTGGTATTCCATGCCCTGACCATATCCCAGTGATGTACCCATATCCCGCACAGGCTGCTGGTGGCGCGCCGCTAATGGGTGCGCAGGCCCGTTCTGATTGTCGGGTGGTGCAGGATAGACAGGCGGTTGCTGCATATTGGGCGGCAGCGGTACGCCGGGCGGTTGTTGTGGGTTAGGCTGCTGCCGGGGATACGGGTTGGCAGGCGGATGCTGCGTCGCAGGGTCTTGTTGATCCTGGTCGTACTGCCATCCATAATAGGGTTGTTGCTGTTGTCCCGGCGAACCCTGCGGGGGCAGGGGCGGTTGCTGTTGTCCTTCGTTACCCAAATTCTCGCTCAGTTATCAGGATGTCTCTTTATTGCCGTTCAGCATACCATAATCGAACGATTCTGACAACACAACATACATTTGGCTAGCAGGGCGACCGCAAGGATTGCCCCTACCATACACGGCTCACTCTTGCACCATATCGTGTATCGTAGGGGCGACCCTTGCGGTCGCCCTGGCAACTAACTCAAATTACTAAAGCAACTTTGGTACCGATCCTGGATCATCTGGCAGCTTCTCGGCGAGTTCCTCGGCTTTGTCGGATGCATCTTCTTGCGCCATCTTAAATTCTTTGGGATGCGTTTCACGCCATTCGGTCCAGATGGCGATCAGGAATGCCTGGATTACGCCGGCGACGGGCGAAGCCAGCAGCGCGCCGGGGATGCCAAAAAGCTCGGCTCCTGCGATCAGCGCCGTGATAGAGACAAGGGGATGCAGGCCGATGGTCTTGCCCACAATGCGCGGTCCCACAACATCGCCCTCGATAATATGCACGACGATGAAATAAGCCAGCACAATGAGCGCGATGAGCCATCCCTTTGTCAGAGCGAGCAGCACGCAGATTGCGCCCGAAGTGAGTGTTCCCAGCACCGGAATGAATTCTAAGACGAACGCCAGTACACCCAGTAAGAGGGCGAATGGCACACCTATCACGTACATTCCGGCTCCAACCAGTACACCAATTAGCCCGCACATAATCACCTGGCCGCGAATGTAGCCGCCCACCACGCGCTGCAAGGTGTCCAGCAAAAACTTCATACGCCCCTGCTGCTGATCGGGCATGTTTCGACGCAGCCATTGGTTCACCTGCGAACCACTTGTAAGAAGGTAGATGCTCAGTACTGCCACCAGCACAAAGTCCAGCACGCCGCTGAAAAGCCCTGTGAGCAGCGGAACCAGATTGCCCGCGAAGCCTTCGATATAGGAGACGGCCTGGTTGCTGACTGCATTGAGCTGGCTCTGTGAGATGCCAAATCGATGTAATATTTCTTCCAGTTGCGAAGGCTGTCCTCCCTTAGGTTGTATGAGCTGTTGTACGTATGCCGCAAGCGAGACGAATTGCTGAATTGCCGTGCTTATAACCAGGTAGAGGAGGGCTACAATCGCGCTCAGCACCAGCAGGTAGACAATGAGAATGGCGAGGAAACGCGGCATCACGCGCTCTAGCAATCTCACTATGCCCGCGAGTGCATAGGCGAGCAAGGTGGCAATGATAAGCAAGAAAATCGTCTGTATCACATGTCCCGCGAGCCATAGAATAAGCAGCACGACAGCGGCCCAGGCAAGCAGGGTTAATGGTAGCCCGCATCGCCTGGCCCATTTGGCGATTACCGACGTGGAATCAACGTTATGGCTCGTGCGCGGGCGAACGTTTGTTGCCATATTGTCTACCTTCTATTTGCGACACTGGTAAGGATAAGATAATCCATATTCTTTATACGTTTGTAACTGCGAATTGGAAGCATTTTGGAGGGCGTGGTGAAAGATTAAATTATCAATACCCCGATGGTAATAACCACTACAATGCCCATGACGATATAGTCGGTCGCGCCTAACGCTGTATCATGCAACATGGTTGGGCGTCCCTGTACTTCAAAACCGCGCGCGTCGAGGGCGATAGCCAGGTCGGAGGCGCGGCGCAGCGTGCTGGCAATGAACGGCACGAAAAGCGCGATCAGGCTTTGCAGGCGCTCACGCGCGCTGCCATGCATATAGTCCGCGCCGCGCGAGGTCTGCGCTTTGATAAGCAATTCGACCTCTTCGACCAGTGTAGGGATAAAGCGCAACGCGATCAGCAGCATCAACGCGAAATCATCGACTGGCAGGCGCAGCCAGCGCAGCGGCGTCAACAGGCGCGTCAGCCCTTCGATCAGAGCAATCGGGCTGGTGGTCATGGTGAGGAGTATGGAGCAGGCAAACAGCGTGAGGAAGACGACAAAGATGGTGACTTCCGCCCATACCCCATCATAGGTCAGCGCGATTGGCCCGATGGGCAGCGCGGAGCTTGCCGGATTGTGGCGCGTGAGCCACCAGAGAATGAGCGCGCCAATCGCCAGCACAATCGCCAGTACCCGAATGCGCTTGAACCAGCGATTGCGTTTCACGGCGTGAATGCGTGACAGAGGCAGCAGGCCAAGCAGGATGAAGAGCGCAAAGCCAATGGCATACGCGAGAAGCACTTCTCGTAATGTCGTGTAAGGAAGCGGCCAGGGGCCAAACGAGCGTAAAACCGTCGTTCCCGAATTGCTGAAAAAAAGCACATTCGGGATGATGCCGATCAGCGCGAGCAAGACTAGCCAGCGCATACGTCGCCAGATGACGCCGGGGGAGATGCCTGCAAGGGCAATACCCGCGAACAATAGCAACAAAGCCACGATATGGGGCGTGAAATCCCAAAAATTCTGGTTGGCAATCGTGAAAAAGATGGTTAGCCAGAGCATGAGTAGTAATTTTGTCCTGGCGCGCAGGTGGTGCAGCAGGCTGTCACCTGGATAATAGGTGCCAATGGGGATGTTTTGAAACATTTATGCCTGGCCCTTCCCGGTAATTTTGCGCATTGCTTGCAACGAGTCAAAGGTTTCATCAAGCGTACTTATCTCGTCGGGGAGAGCCATGCCACCTTTGCGCAATAGTGAGAGCAGTTCGCTGAGTGGCGGCGCGGCCAATCCCCATGTGCGCAATGTCTCGCCCTGAGTGAAAACGTTGCGCGGCTCGCCCTGCATTACCAGTTGCCCGTTGTGAAGTACGAATAGCCAGTCTGCCAGCGTTGCTACCTCCGCCATGTCGTGCGACACCAGCACAACCGTGACGCCTTGCTGCTCTTTGATACGCTTGAGGTAAGCATAAAATTCTTCGCGCCCACCGGCGTCCAGCCCGACGGTTGGCTCATCGAGTATCAAGATAGTGGGCGACATCGCCAGCACGCCTGCCAGCGCCACGCGCCTTTGCTGGCCGCCGCTCAACTCAAATGGGCTGCGTGTGGCGAACTGCCTGTGCGGCAAGCCTACCAGATCGAGCGCGTTCAGTACGCGCGTGCGGATGTCTTTGCGTTTGAGCTTCATGCGGCGCGGCCCGAAAGCCACATCGGCGTAGACGGTGCGCTCGAACAATTGCGCTTCTGGAAATTGGAAGAGCATTCCGGCGCGCCGTCTCAAGATTGTCCTGTCAACGCCTTTGCCGTCAGCGTCGATGCCATCCACTATCACGCTGCCCGACGTGGGACGCAGCAATCCATTAAAATGCTGCACCAGCGTCGATTTGCCGGAGCCGGTCACGCCAATGATGGCGACGCAAGAGCCGCGCTCGATCTCCAGGCTGACGTCGGAGAGCGCGGTTTTTTGCAGCGGCCCGGCATTTTTGGCCTGGTACGTATGTGTGAGATGGCGCGTTACGATGATGGAGTCTGTCACTGTAGCAACTCCTGCGCGATGGCTTCCACTGTCAGCGCGGCGGGTGAGATGTGGAATCCCCCGTGACGCAGACGCGCTGCCAGCGCGATAGGCTCAGGAATCGCCAGTTTCAATGCTCGTAGCCGCTCCAAGTCGGCGAATACCTGTGCTGGCGTCCCTTCCATCACGATTTTCCCTCGTTCCATGACGACGATACGTTGTGCAAGTGCCGCCTCTTCGAGCAGGTGCGTTACCTGTATGATGGTCAAACCGAATTCTTTATTAAGCTGGTGCAGCAGGGACACGATTTCTTGCCGTGATAAGGGGTCGAGTTGCGCAGTGTCTTCGTCGGCGATGATACACTGCGGGCGCAGGGCCAGCACTCCCGCGATTGC